>NZ_MEIH01000085.1:0-2134 GCF_001723155.1 Haladaptatus sp. W1 | reverse complement strand
AACTACGGGATTCCGCTCTCGCAGTTCGCCTTCGATGGCGTCGGGCGGAGTACCGCAATTCTCTACATCGCCGCCCAGTCGGTCTTGACCCTACACCCTCGGCGTCTACATCGCTTCGCGCGGCGACGAAACCTCGAACCTCGCCGCCGTTCGGGAGGTGTTCAAACTCCCGCTCGTCTACGCTGTCCTCGCGGCCGGAGTCGTCCGGTTCCTCGGCGTCGTCCCGCCCGCCGACTCGGCGATGATGAGCACGCTGAAACTGACCGGCGACGCCGCGATTCCCATCATGTTGCTCATGCTCGGGATTCAACTGGCGAACACCGACTCGGGGGCGGCCGTGGCACGCGTCGGCGTTTCGAACGTCTTGAAGCTCGTCGTGGCCCCGGTTTTTGCCGTCGGCGTGGTCTTCCTGCTCGGGTTTTCGGACGTCACCGTCGCACGCGTGTTCGTTCTCGAATGTGCGATGCCCGCCGCCGTGACGCCGCTATCCTCTGTATCGAATACGACCACGGGTCGAGCGGGAGGCTTTCCGGCCCGGAGTACGTGAGCACCGCCATCTTCGTGAGCACGCTCGCGAGCGTCCCGGTCCTGACGCTCCTCATCGCCATCCTGCAGTCCGGCGCCGTCGTCTAGGGGTTTATACCCATTCGTTCCGTAGTAGGACCGAATGGCTTCAACGGAGCCGCCCGAGGCAGGTCCCTCACTAGAACGGTTACGCTCGGTGTTTCGGGTGTACGACGTTCGAACTGATGGCGAGCAGTTGGTTTATTACGGGGAACCCCTCGTCACCCAAGAGCGACTGATGCAGACCGTCTGGCCGCTCTTTCGTGAACAGGGATACGAGGTCTCGCTTTCGACGCGGATGGGGGAGTACGTCCTCGTCGCCGAACCCGTTCACCTCGGCCCGAACGGGGTTCCGTGGAAGAACGTCGTCCTGTTTCTCGCCACCGTTCTCTCGACGCTGTGGGCGGGGACGCTGTGGTACCACGTCAATCCCGTCTCGAACCCGGTCGGGGCCGTGATGACCGCGTGGCCGTTCACGTTCGCCGTCATGGGCGTGCTCGGGACTCACGAACTGGGTCACTACGTCATGAGTCGTTACCACGGTGTGGAGGCGAGTCTCCCGTATTTCATCCCCGTTCCGCTTTCTATCATCGGAACGATGGGTGCCGTCATCCGGATGAAGGGCCAGATGCCCAACCGAAAGGCGCTCTTCGACATCGGCGTCGCCGGCCCCATCGCGGGCCTCGTTGCGACCGTCGTCGTCACCGCGGTCGGTTTGACGCTCGACCCCGTGACCGTCCCGCAGTCGGTCATCAACAGCGCGAACACCATGGAAGTGCAGTTCGGCTACCCGCCCCTGCTCAAGGGCATCGCCGCCGTGATGGGGCAACCGCTCACCTTCGACGACCCGTCGCGGTCGGTCAACCCGGTCGTCATCGGCGGGTGGGTCGGCATGTTCGTCACCTTCCTCAACCTCATCCCGGTCGGCCAACTCGACGGTGGCCACATCGTTCGCGCGATGATTGGCGACGCCAGGAAAGTATCGCGGCCCTCGTCCCCGCGATGCTATTCGGCCTCGCCGCCTACGTCTTCTACGTCCTCGACGTGAGCAACGCGACCGTGCTGTGGGTCATCTGGGGCTTCTGTCGATGTTCTTCGCGTACGTCGGCCCGGCGAACCCCGTCAACGAGGACGGCCTCGATGCGAAACGGATGGCGATGTGCAGGACGAACGCGACTTGGAAACCGGGGACGACCTCGATATCACCTGCGCCCTCGATTTGCGCGACTACCAGCGCGAGTGGGTCGAGGAGTTCGTCGACCTCAAATCCGGCGTCCTCGTCGGCCCGCCGGGGAGCGGGAAGACGGTGGCCGCGATGGGCGTCCTCGAAGCCGTCTCCGGCGAGAGCCTGATTCTGGTTCCGGGACGGGAACTCGCCGGGCAGTGGCGCGACGAACTGCGGCCAGCACCAGCCTCACGCCGGAGCAGGTCGGCGAGTACCACGGCGGCGAGAAGAACGTCCGCCCGGTGACGATTGCGACCTACCAAACCGCCGGAATGGACCGCCACCGCCAGCTGTTCGACCAGCGACGGTGGGGGCTCATCGTGTACGACGAATGTCAACACATCC
>NZ_MEIH01000084.1:0-4706 GCF_001723155.1 Haladaptatus sp. W1 | reverse complement strand
TCCGGTGGCGACCCGCCTATTCAGTCGCGGGTTGGTTGTGATGAGACACCCGTAGCGGTACTCATGCTGGTGGATTGGGAGTACCGACAAGTCGGGCTGATTAGAAGGTGCGTATTTCTCAGTAGGAGATTTTTTGGACAAGTAGCGCTACGAGGAAAGATTGGACGCGTATGCCCTTAACCACGCCACTACCGTCCGTGCAGTCGGTAAAGACTCCAGTCGATTTTCTCAGGTCTAGTAACGGACACTCTTCGTCCTCACGTGGTGTCAATAGCGGACATGATGCGCTGAACTAAGCAAATGCTGAATTCAAAATGGTCTTCAAGCGAGTGTTCAGACCAGTTCAAGTCTGACGACGACAGATTTCTAGGTTACCACTTCTTCCGATGAATCCCCCGGTTCTGTCGGGGGTTTGCAGATGAGAATCTCTATCCAGCCACGCCCCTGTGTAACAATCCGGATATCGTAGAATTCCCCGGTCTTCAAGCCATTCTTGACGGCTGGGACATCAATCAAATCGTTCTTAAACCGATTCTGAATCTGCCGTTTGGGGCATTCCAGAACCATTGGCATGATGTCTTCGACTAAAACTCGCCACCTTTGCCGCGATCCCACCGGTAATCATAATCTCATTCATCGAATAAATCACATTGGTTTCAAAATCCAACACGAGTTCAATATCAACTCCGTCTTTGTCGTGTACTAACTGGAACTCGACGTCCATCCAGACGTCCATGTCCGCGTTGGGGAATTCAGGTGTAACAAGTTCCAACGGAAAGTAGTATCTGATTCGATCAGCATTCCAATCGGAGGAGGGTTCTGACTTTCCGCGAAGACGCAGTTCGGCTATGTCGCTAATAACTTCTTCAACTCGGTATACACGATGGCATCAACTGTCCGATTATCCCAGCCGACCACTTGGCATTCAGTATCGTCTATCGAAACTGTAAGTCGGGGTCCCAACGGCATCCACGGCGACCCACTTTGACGGCCTTGCAACTGAAGGAATGTTGTATAATGAATAGTGAACGAGTGTTCTCCGTCGGCGGGGATTTCGTCTAATGTAAACAGAGGTGGACCGTTGAGGCGGAACTCAAAGTCCTCGAATTGAGTCTTATCGTCTTTTGATTCAATAGCCCAGCTAACTTTTACCTCTGAAAACGGCGGCGCCTCGGTCTTTGTCGTCTCAAACGTGACGACGGAAAAATATTCCTCTAGAATCTACTGGCGGGACCGGGTCGTCCGGAGCCACAATTTGTCCCCCTGTTCTGGTGTTGTTGTTTACTCGGATATTCATGATGTTCGTTTGGGGATTCGGCAACTCTCCACCCATACACCGTTCTGTACCTGTTAGTAGACCCACAAACGTGGTCAAATGTTATATACTAGTATGTAAAAAATCTGTCTTTAACACCACCTTCTATCTTACCGCATGTAATTGTAACACTTGATACAACAAATGGAGACATCGTCTATATCAACGCTGTCATACCAACTGTAGATATTCTCAGGATATATTGTTGATTAAGACACTCTTCATCCATGATCAAATTTGGCCATCCCTCTAGATACCTTTACGTCAACGGCAGTGAATTCTAGCAAGTCAATATCAGAATAAGAAAGATAAGCACCTGTAATCCATTACTTCCTTACTCTCCCTGTTTAGCAGAAATTCTAATTGCTACCAGTAACTACCATCTAATAGATGCAGAGCAGACAAACATTCATTGATATTGTTCTAGTCCTATTTATTATGGTCGCCATTTTTGCAACTACGCAATATTTATCACCCATCATTGGTTTTTCTAAAGATTCTTTGCTAACCTTCATACTTTCAGCATTTATACCTGCCGTAGCAATATTGTATTCAATCATATCTGAGTCAAGCTTTTCAAATGCCATTTTGAGGCTGGTTCTATCTGTTCCCAGGAAGATCACCAATTGGTACAAAAGTGATCAAGATGGGGATGCTGGAAGGAATACGGATACTTCTTTTCTCGGTGAGGCTGCTCCTTTACGAGAGTCAGAAAGAAACTACGAGAAAACTCAATTTAGACCTTATGATGTATTAAATCATATGGGTCACAAAGAACGTAAGAATCTTGAAGAAGATACTTGGAATCAAATATTAGATATGTGGAAGAATAGACGTCCAACTGATTATCAGACACTAAAATCAAATCTGGATTTAGATGAATATAGATTTAAGGTAGAGTTGATGACTGATGAGAACAGACGGTTACGGTTAAATGTGGTTCCAGTACTCACTAACGTACAAGATAACAACGATCGACCTGCTGAATCCAATGATATTGTTAAAGATTTTCAGATGGATTTCCACAATCGTATCGTAGATTTAGCAGTATTTCATGACGAATTCGAACCATAACAATTCTAGTTCTAAACTAAATATATTCGTGGTGAATTCGATACTGTGACGGTGCTGTTAATAGATTCAAAACGAGTCCTCTCACGCTTCCGAAAAACTGCTCCACAATCGTCTGTTGCAGGACACTCAGCCGAAATACCTGGTTGTGGCCCTTGTTGAAACCACCTACCGCTGACTCGTCAGCTCGACACGCTTCGGTACGGTCTCACTCATGCCGTCCTCGACTATCACGAGTGAACTTAGTCCATTATAACGTTGTAATAGAGGGGGATCGCGAACGCGACCCCCTCCATTTCGCAGAAATAGACGCAGAAACAGACGCACTCCACCGTAACCAACCGATTACTACCACCATATGCCACCGGCAATGCGGTGTGAATCTCGTGTGGTGGTGCCGCCCGAGTGGGGGTTCGTCGAACCCCCGTGATTACAACGCTATAATCAGCGCCCTCCGTTCCCTCCCGCGTTGGCTTCGTGTGCTCGCATCCATCCGGCTAAGTCGGGATGTGCGAACGTGATCTCGATATGATGCCCGCCAACGCCCATTGCATCGTCCACACACAGTGTCCGTGATTCCTTGTAGGTCACACCGGGGACACGCTCGGCCATCTCCTCCATCACCCGATAGCCGTCGTTCTTGTACGCACAACCGTAATGCGTCGCAACCTCTCGATAGCCCAACCGTGCAACCATCACATCGTTCGTCTTGGCGACGTTCTTCGCGTGCTCGAGCACATCGAGATACTTGTCCTCGACTTGCTGGCTCTCAGCGCGCTTCTCGCGGAAGTTGACGAGTTCGGTATTCTGTTCCGAGCGCTGCACTGTCTCGAAGAGTTGGCGACCTGCATTTGTTGCTTCCGCAGCGAGGTTTGGAGAGTCATCGTCTACACCCTCTTCAGTCTCGTAATCCCGCACGAGGTTGATTATACGCGAGACCGACGCCCGGACCCGACTGTTCTTCTCTTCAGCGTCGGTGAGATCGTCGATATCCGATTCCATGGTCTCGGTCGTCTCTTCGAGACTACTGAGCTGCTGTCGCTCTTGGGCACGCTCCTTTGCTGCCTCGGTGCGATAGTCTTCGAGTTCATTGACTCGCTGTTCGAGATTGTTGATTCGCTCGTCTTTCTCGGCGACTTCCTGTTCGAGGTCGTCGATACGGTCACTGAGCGATTGGACGTGCTTAGCGAGGTCACTGATCGAGACATTTTCGAGAGTGGACGCTCCGGACGCGGTGGTGTTACTCATCCGCCCGCACCTCCACTGGAACTCCGGTGTCCTCTGGTGTCGAGAGTCGCGGCAGGTGGGCAATGGTGGTGAGCGTGCCGATACAACGAGCAGTCGTGTCACTGGGGGTGTGGGTGTACTCGAGAACCGTCATGGCAGAATCGGACTGACTGAGGCAGTGGTAGGTGGCTTGCTGCAGTTCGTCCTGTGCAGTCGTGGTGATCGGCGGTGTTGCTAGGACGAGGTGTGGTGCACAGCGGGTCGGCGGGTTCGTCTCTTTGACCGTGAGGATCGTGCGTGGCAACTCCGTGGTCGTGATGCGAACGCGATCACCTGGCGAGAGATACTGGACGAGTGCGTCGGCATCACGAGGATTCAGCGGCTTAGGAACGATCGAGCGACGGTCGCCAGTCATGCCGGCTCACCTCCCTTCGGGCTGGTGACACACTCGATGTGCGCGCCGGTGCGCAGCCAGGCGTATCGACCGTTTGGGGTGCGACCGTAGTAGTCTAACGTTGCCTCGGTGTGTTCGATCTCGTCGTAGTAGCTGTACTGCAGGCGGTACAGGTCGTTGGAGGGTGTGGCGACGTACAGCACGTGCTCGCCGGGCTCGGGGCCACGACAGGTGAGTGTGGGCTCGTGGTGGTCACACTGATAGATGACACCCGTGAGCGTGCGCTTTTCCGTGTTGATTTGAATCGGGTCCGTACACTCCAGGGCGAGGACCGTGTCTCGGCTCGTCATTGGTCAGCCTCCCGTTTTTCGCGCAGGCGCTGACAGAGCTGGCAGGGTGCGTACTGGTCGTCTTGTGCCTCTGTGCGAGTGCAATAGGCGAGTGGGTTGTCGGTCTGCAGCGTACAGAGTGAGTGGTTGTCCGCATCGAGTTCGTGATAGGCGAAGGCGTCGCCTGCAAGCTGATCGACGATGGCGACCGTCTCATCGGCAGAATAGGGGTCACCAGCGATGCGCTGGTCGCGTTCGGCATCGGTGAGGTTGCTTGTGAACTGGGTGGTACAGTAGTGGGAGTCGGTGATTTGCACCGCGTAGGTGCCACAGTGGGACAGCGTTCGAATGTGTTCTCGATCTCCTCGGG
>NZ_MEIH01000083.1:0-9141 GCF_001723155.1 Haladaptatus sp. W1 | reverse complement strand
AGACGGAAGAACACCTGATGGCGCTCGACATCATCGGCATCGAGAACATCGTCATCGCACAGAACAAGATCGACCTCGTTAGTCCCGACCGCGCGCGGCGCAACTACGAACAGATTAAGGAGTTCGTGGAGGAACCGTCGCCGAAGACGCGCCGGTCGTCCCGATCAGCGCCCAACAGGAGGTCAACATCGACCTGCTGATTCAGGCCATCGAGGAGGAAATTCCGACGCCGGACCGCGACCCGAACGACGAGCCGCAGATGTACGTCGCTCGCAGTTTCGACATCAACCGTCCCGGAACGACGTGGGACGACCTCACCGGCGGCGTTCTCGCGGCAGTCTCATCCAGGGGAAACTCACCGAGGGCGACGAACTCGAACTTCGACCCGGCCGCGAAATCGACGAGGGCGGCCAGACGCAGTGGGAACCCATCCAGACCGACGTCCGCTCCCTCCAAGCGGGCGGCGAGATGGTAGACGAGGTGACGCCCGGCGGACTCCTCGGCGTCGGAACCGGCTTGGACCCCAGCCTCACCAAGGGCGACGCACTCGCAGGACAGGTCGCGGGACGCCCGGTAGCCTCCGCCGACGTGGGAGCAGTTCACGATGAAAATTGACCTGCTCGACCGTCTCGTCGGCATGGACGAGCAGAACGTGGACGAAATCAGCACGGGCGAACCGCTCATGCTGACGGTCGGGACGGCGACGACGGTCGGTGCCGTTACCAGCGCGCGCGACGACGAGTGTGAAGTCTCGCTCAAGCGTCCCGTTTGCGCACCCGAAGGTGCCAAAATCGCCATCAACCGCCGTATCGGCGCTCGCTGGCGGCTCATCGGCATCGGGACGCTCACGACCGAGAACTGATGGTTCCCACCGTCGTCATGGATACCAGTGCCCTCATGATGCCCGTCGAATCCGGCGTCAGGGTGTTCGACGAACTAGACCGGCTGTTGGGTCGGTTCGAGTGCGTCGCCCCGCGCGCCGTTCTCGACGAACTCGACGGCCTATCACAGGGCAACGGAAAGGAGGCAACCGCGGCGAGTGTGGGTGCCGACTTGGCGACGCGCTGTCGAACCATCGACCACGAGGAATCGTACGCGGACGACGCGTTGGTCGAACTCGGTCCCGAGTTCGACTTCGTTGTCACGAACGACGCACCCCTTCGGACGCGCCTGCTCGACGCTGGCGTACCGGTAATTCATATAAGGGGGAAGAACAAACTCGCAATCACTCAACCATAGCATGTACAAACGGGCCAGATTGAAGGACACGGTCGAAGTACCTCCCCAGTTCCTCGCGGACGTTACGCCGGAACTGGTGAAGCGGCTACTACAGGACAAACTCGAAGGACGGATGGACGAGGACGTTGGCAGCGTCGTCAGCGTCACCGAAGTGCACGACATCGGCGAGGGCGCAGTGTTGCCCAACCGCCCCGGCGTCTACTACGAAGCGGAGTTCGACGCGCTGACGTTCGACCCGCAGATGCAGGAAGTCGTCGACGGCGAAGTCGTCGAAGTCGTCAACTTCGGGCGTTCGTCGGTATCGGACCGGTGGACGGCCTGCTCCACGTCTCACAGATTTCGGACGAGTACCTCGCGTTCGAACGAGTCGCCGACGCCGAGGGCGCGGTTGGACTCGCGGAGGCGAGCGCTTGGCCCTCCTCGTCGAACGCGAGGTACTCGTCCGAAATCTGTGAGACGTGGAGCAGGCCGTCCACCGGTCCGATACCGACGAACGCCCCGAAGTTGACGACTTCGACGACTTCGCCGTCGACGACTTCCTGCATCTGCGGGTCGAACGTCAGCGCGTCGAACTCCGCTTCGTAGTAGACGCCGGGGCGGTTGGGCAACACTGCGCCCTCGCCGATGTCGTGCACTTCGGTGACGCTGACGACGCTGCCAACGTCCTCGTCCATCCGTCCTTCGAGTTTGTCCTGTAGTAGCCGCTTCACCAGTTCCGGCGTAACGTCCGCGAGGAACTGGGGAGGTACTTCGACCGTGTCCTTCAATCTGGCCCGTTTGTACATGCTATGGTTGAGTGATTGCGAGTTTGTTCTTCCCCTTATATGAATTACCGGTACGCCAGCGTCGAGCAGGCGCGTCCGAAGGGGTGCGTCGTTCGTGACAACGAAGTCGAACTCGGGACCGAGTTCGACCAACGCGTCGTCCGCGTACGATTCCTCGTGGTCGATGGTTCGACAGCGCGTCGCCAAGTCGGCACCCACACTCGCCGCGGTTGCCTCCTTTCCGTTGCCCTGTGATAGGCCGTCGAGTTCGTCGAGAACGGCGCGCGGGGCGACGCACTCGAACCGACCCAACAGCCGGTCTAGTTCGTCGAACACCCTGACGCCGGATTCGACGGGCATCATGAGGGCACTGGTATCCATGACGACGGTGGGAACCATCAGTTCTCGGTCGTGAGCGTCCCGATGCCGATGAGCCGCCAGCGAGCGCCGATACGGCGGTTGATGGCGATTTTGGCACCTTCGGGTGCGCAAACGGGACGCTTGAGCGAGACTTCACACTCGTCGTCGCGCGCGCTGGTAACGGCACCGACCGTCGTCGCCGTCCCGACCGTCAGCATGAGCGGTTCGCCCGTGCTGATTTCGTCCACGTTCTGCTCGTCCATGCCGACGAGACGGTCGAGCAGGTCAATTTTCATCGTGAACTGCTCCCACGTCGGCGGGAGGCTACCGGGCGTCCCCGCGACCTGTCCTGCGAGTGCGTCGCCCTTGGTGAGGCTGGGGTCCAAGCCGGTTCCGACGCCGAGGAGTCCGCCGGGCGTCACCTCGTCTACCATCTCGCCGCCCGCTTGGAGGGAGCGGACGTCGGTCTGGATGGGTTCCCACTGCGTCTGGCCGCCCTCGTCGATTTCGCGGCCGGGTCGAAGTTCGAGTTCGTCGCCCTCGGTGAGTTTCCCCTGGATGAGACTGCCGCCGAGAACGCCGCCGGTGAGGTCGTCCCACGTCGTTCCGGGACGGTTGATGTCGAAACTGCGAGCGACGTACATCTGCGGCTCGTCGTTCGGGTCGCGGTCCGGCGTCGGAATTTCCTCCTCGATGGCCTGAATCAGCAGGTCGATGTTGACCTCCTGTTGGGCGCTGATCGGGACGACCGGCGCGTCTTCGGCGACGGTTCCCTCCACGAACTCCTTAATCTGTTCGTAGTTGCGCCGCGCGCGGTCGGGACTAACGAGGTCGATCTTGTTCTGTGCGATGACGATGTTCTCGATGCCGATGATGTCGAGCGCCATCAGGTGTTCTTCCGTCTGGGCCTGCGGGACGTTCTCCGTGGCCGAGACGACGAGCACCGCGCCGTCCATCAACGACGCTCCCGAGAGCATGGTCGCCATGAGCGTTTCGTGGCCGGGTGCGTCCACGAACGATACTGTTCGAATCGGTTCGCTTTCCGAACCGTCGGCGCACGTCTCGTCTACCGTGTAGCACTCCGGCGCATCGACGTCCGGGCACTGCCGGAACGTCGCGTCCGCATATCCGAGTCTGATAGAAATCCCCCGTTTCATCTCCTCGGAGTGCTGGTCGGTCCATTCGCCGGAAAGAGCCTGCACGAGCGTCGTCTTTCCGTGGTCTACGTGGCCGACGAGTCCGATATTCACCTCCGGTTGGTTGTGTGTTCCTGTCAACGTTGACCTCCTGAAGTAATCTTGTCGTAGATTCGGCCCGAACGACTGATAAACCTAC
This sequence comes from Haladaptatus sp. W1, assembly GCF_001723155.1. Classification (NCBI taxonomy): domain Archaea; kingdom Methanobacteriati; phylum Methanobacteriota; class Halobacteria; order Halobacteriales; family Haladaptataceae; genus Haladaptatus; species Haladaptatus sp. W1. The sequence continues at coordinate 5,443 of NZ_MEIH01000083.1, read as the reverse complement.
TGTTCTCGCATCGATCGAGTTCCTGACAAGGACGCTACAAAACTGTAATTCAGGTAACGTTTTATTCGCTTCCGGACGATAGTACAAGCATGAGCAGCGATACCGGCAGCGACACCGGATTGCAGGAGTGTGAGGACTGTCTCGCACCGGCGGAGGCGTTCTCGGTCATCGCCAACGAGACGCGCCTCTCGATTCTGGAAGCGCTCTGGCAGGCCCCGGAGCGGCCGGTCGGCTTCTCGGAACTCCGCAAGGAGGTCGGGATGCGCGACAGCGCCCAGTTCAACTATCACCTGAAGCAGTTGACCGACCACTTCGTCGTCCGGACGGACGCGGGCTACGACTTCCGACAGGCCGGAAAGAAGGTCGTGAGCGCGGTACTGGCCGGGTCGTTCAACGAACACCCTCACCTCGACCCCATCGAACTCGACGAGACGTGCGTGGACTGCGACGCCCATCTCCGGGCGGCCTACGAGGAGGAGACCCTGACCGTCGCCTGCCCCGACTGCGGCAAAGCCCACGGCAACTATCCGTTCCCGCCCGGCGGCCTGAACGACCGGACGGACGACGAGATAATGGACGCGTTCAACCAGCGCGTGCGCCACCTCCACTGCCTCGCCGCCGACGGCGTCTGCCCGGAGTGCAACGGACGGATGGAGACGACGGTGACCCGCGACACCGAGAACCTCCTCGGCACGAAGGTCCGGGTGGACCACGAGTGTGCGCAGTGTCACCACCAACTCCACTCGACGGCCGGACTGTCGCTCCTCGACCAATCGCGGGTCGTCACGTTCTACAGCGACCATGGCATCGACATCTGCACGAAGCCGTTCTGGGCGCTCCCGTGGTGCGTGGAGGACGAGAACACCACGATTCGCTCGGAGGACCCGTGGCGAGTCCACGTCACGATTCCGCTTGACGACGAGACGCTCGACGTGACCCTCGACGGCGACATGGCCGTCGTCGAAATCGAGCGCACCCGCTCGTCCCCAACCGACGCGAAAAGCGCCGTCTGACAGCTCGCATACAGGAACGCGTTTCAGTAGCGCATCCTACAGAAGTGTTTTTCAGCTAACAGTTTTGTCGGTGGCTTCCCTCCGTTCAAACGAGGAGAGCACCCATGAAGTACGAGACCACCCCCGGACTCGCCGAACCGACTCCCGGCTACGACATCGCTCGCCGAGCACTTGCCACCCTGTCGATTCTCGCGCTCGGCGTCGCAAGCGCCCTCGCGGTCGGCACCGTGTTCGTCTACGGCGCGGCGTTGCTCGGGGCAGGCGTCCCGATACTGCTTTTCGGCTGGGCGGCCAGCATCGGCGTCGTGTTCGCGCTCCCGTTCCTCGTCGTCCGCCTCGTGACCGCGGCCCTCACCGCGTTTCGACTCTGAGACGATTCGTCGAACAGTTCCCCTTTCGACTCGTTTCTGACGCTATTTCTTCCTCGTGCAGTTTGCTATCGTTTTTCGATGCCGTCTCTATCACGTTGATGGAGTCCCCGAACGTCCCCGTCACGCTCGCTACGAGTTGCAGTCGAAACCGACCGAATTGCAACCACCGCGATGAAGTCCACGCCATGCTCGCTATGTCATGTTGTGTTTGAACGAAACAACGTCACCGCGAAGCAATCCTCGAAAGCCCCCACCACGCTCGCGGTCGCTCGCCGACATCTCGACTCGGCACAAACCGCGTGCCTCGGCGAGAGGGGTCGGCGAAACGACCACGGTAAACGCGAGCGGGCGGCCCCTTTCATTCCCATCCGTATTCCTTCCGCATAGCGCCGCGACAGCCACGTCCTCCCCAACCGATTCGCTTCGCTCATCCACCGTCAGAGCAACGCTCTGACGAGCCATTCGTTCGTTCCGTTGTCACTCACGAAGACCTCGCACGCTACAGCGAGAGGACGCGGCCGAGAGTGACCGCGTCCTCTCGCCAGCACGCGCCACGGTGGTAGGTTTGCCGGTCGGGAACCGAAAGAGCAGAACACTCACTCGACACACCTTCTCCCGCGCCTTTTTTGCCGACTGAATCCCTCTGGAGAGTCGTGCGAGAGTTTCCGTTCGAGTTGGCGTTGTGCGCCCATCTGGAAGCGATGACCGACGACGTTATCGCCCGGCAGGTCGGCGCTGGCGTCCACGCGCCCTCGAACCGCATCATCGACGTGCTGTGCGTCGAACCCGGCCCGGATTTCGACGCCCGGACGGATATTTCGGCGGAACGGATTCCCGACGCGGCAATCGAGAGCGACGTGGGCGTCGGGGAAGCGCGCTACTGGCGCGACGCCTTCGACACGTCGCCGGAGTACGCCCGGGGAGTGGTGGACCGAGCGGTCGAAATCGGCTTCTTCGAGCGCGAGCGGCGGGGCGGCCGGGAGTACGTCCGGCAGGTCGCCCGCTATCCCGACTGGTTCGGGCGACTGGTGGGAATCGAGAACAAACCCGACCTCGCGGATCCCGGCGACCTCGAAACGCAACTCCGCAAGGACGTGAGCCTCGGCCTCGTGGACGAGGTGATTCTGGCGACCGAGAGCTACGTCACCGGCGCGCACCTGAACCGCATCCCCGAGGAGGTCGGCGTCTGGCGGTTCCACGGCGGAGAGGTGGGAAGTGAAAATGGAGACGAAGTGGGAGACAGAAGGGATGAAGGGAAAAAAGGCGAAGCGGGAAAGGGGAGAGTCGAAATCGAAGTGGTTCGAGAGCCGACGCCACTCGACACGGACGAAGCGGGGACGGAACTCATCGAGGAGCGCGTCGGGCGAACGGACGTTCGCGTGGCGAGTGCGGAGGGGAAAGCGAAACGGCGACGGCGGATGGCCGAGCGCGCCTACGGAAAGGGCTGGCGGACGTACGACTTTCCGGCCTGCGGCGAAATCGAATCGCGGGGCGGCGCGGTGCCGTACTGTCGCTGGAAGGGCCGCGTCGTCGACCCCGCGCGCTGTGGAGAAGACTGTCCGGGCCACGACCCCGCCGACCCGCCGGCGGTCGATACCGATGCCGAGCGAGACGTTCGGACGCCGTGGATCGCTGACCCGACGGGGCGGCAACGTCGGCAGGCGGGACTCGACAGATTCGGCCGAGACGTGTAAAATACAATTCGTTTTGCCGGGCGCGTGAAGTGTAAACATACAAGAACCGCGGTCAAGAAGGGGGGTGTATGCATACCCCCTCCCGACGGCAGTCGTTGGCCGTCGGCGCGATACTCCTGTGTTGTCTCTCCTTGTTCGCACCGACGCTCGCCGCGCAGTCGAACCTCACTGCCCAGTCGAACGACCAAGGAAGCATCGCCTCGAATCCCTGCGTCGGAACCATCGAGCGCCCCGCGAACGGAACGACCGTCGTCGCGGTACAGGGCTACTCGTGGCTGGACGAGGGACAAAAGCGAGAGGCGAAACTCGTGGGCATCGGACCGGACGGCACCGTGAAGTGGGTCCACCACACCGGCGACCACGGCATGGTCTGGGGCTACGACGTGGACCCGATGCCGAACGGCAACCTGTTCGTGACGGGAACGACGCAGGGGAAGACGGTCGTCTACGAGTTCAACCCCCGAACGCAAGAGCACGTCTGGAAGGAGACGTTGCCCATCGAGGACACCCACGACATCGACCTCATCAACAACGGGACGCAACTACTCGTCGCCAACCTGCGCAACTACAACGAGGAAGAAAACAGGAACGACGACAGCATCTTCGTCTACGACCTCCAGAAGGACGAGGTGGTCTGGCGCTGGTACTTCCAGAATCACTACGATTCTGACGTGGGCGGGAACTACACGAAAGACTGGACGCACGTCAACGACGTGGACAAAATCGGCCCCGGCGAGTATCTCGCCTCGCCGCGCAATCTGGACCAAGCCATCGTCATCAACCGCTCGACGGGGAACATCGACATGCAACTCGGTTCCTACGGGGAGAAGGACATCCTCGACAAGCAACACAACCCGGACTACTTGGAGAGCGAGGACGGCACCCCGACGCTCCTCGTCGCCGACTCCGAGAACAACCGCATCGTCGAGTACGAAAAGGAAGGTGACGGGTGGAACCGAACGTGGTCGCTCGGGAAGGGCGACGACCTCTCCTGGCCGCGCGACGCGGACCGCCTGTCGAACGGCAACACCCTCGTCGGCGACTCGAAACACGAACGGGTGATGGAAGTCACCCCGAAGGGCAAGGTCGTCTGGGAGTTCTACACGCCGTGGTTGGTCTACGACGTGGCGCGCCTCCCCGACGAGCGGGCCGAAAGCCCGACCATCGCCGACCAGAACGCCACGGGAAGCTACGCGTTCAAGGGAGCCACCGAGAAGTACGACGCGGAGTCGATGAAGCAGTGTAACGCCTACCTCAACTCCATCGACGGTTGGGCCGACGGCCAGAAACCGGCGAACACAACCACCTCGGACGGAACGGGCGTGCAGGACGACGACGAGCGCAACAACGGAAGTCTCGGGGGACCGGACGACGACTCCGGCAACTCCGCCACGTCGCTCCCCGGCTTCAACGTCGTCGTCGCACTCGTCAGCCTGCTCGCCGCGGCCGCGCTGTTGGTCCGAGAGAATCGAGACTAAATCAGATACCGTTCGCCGTCCACCGCCAACGGCTCTTCGAACGCCTCTTCTTCGGGATAGAAGTGCGACACGTGCACCAGTCGCGTCTCCGCCGCGTCCAGTTCGTCGGCCAGCGAGAGCGCACCCTCACGCGTCATGTGCTTGTGCCCGAACGTGCGCGGAACGCCGTCGTCGGTGTGGTGGCGGCCGCCCGCGGGATGGTACTCGCAGAGCGACGCGGGGACGATGGCGTCCGCCAGAAAGAGGTCCGCGTCGGAGAGCGCCTCCCGAGACGCGTCCGGAATCGAATAGCCCGTGTCGCCCGTCAGCGCGAGTTTCGAACCGTCTTTCTCCACGACGACGCCGTAACAGACGAGCGGGGGGTGTTCGACCGGAACGAACGTCACGTCGAACCCGCACGCCGAAAACGACGCGAGCGGCGCGTGGCCGTGGACCGTGATGCGGTCGAGGTAGTCGAACTTGTTTCGAATCGCGTCGGCGACGCTCTCTCCCGTCTTCGGGTCGATTTCGTCCGTCGCGTGGACGGGGAGGGAATCGAACAGTCGATAGGCGTTCCCCAACCCGTCGAGGTGGTCGAAATGGATGTGCGTGATGAGCACCTCGTCGGGGAGCGAAACGTCGTTGTCGAGAAACTGGGAGCGAAAATCCGGGCTGGCGTCGATGAGGAGTGATTCGTCCGTCTCCTCGTTGCGGACGTGAACCGAGAACCGCGAGCGTTCGACCCCGCGGTCCCGGGCCTCGCGGCAGGTGTCACAGTCGCATCCGACCGTCGGGGTGCCCGTCGTATCGCCGGTTCCGAGGAGGGTGACTTCCATCGGTACAAGATGCACGGCGACGGATGCTAAATGTCGCGGTCCGCGATGGTGTTGCAGGAAAAATCGTCGCGC
>NZ_MEIH01000082.1:0-15389 GCF_001723155.1 Haladaptatus sp. W1 | reverse complement strand
AGCGATACCCGTTCAACGCGTCCATGCGTGCCGCTTCGACCAACGTGGACGCGGGGGTCACGATGGCCCACCAGAGCGTAATACCCGCCAGAAAGCCGCCGAGGACGAGGGTGACGCCCGCGACGGTCGCCGGGTCCGACCGGCCGCGGAGTGCGGACCCGAACGCGATGAACGCGACGAGAGAGAGGAGAACGTCGAGCAGTTCGACGGGAACGGGTATCGTATCGTAGTAGACGCTGACCGCCGTCGCCGGAGCGACGAAATACGGCAGGGAAACGAGCGCAACTACGACCAGACACGACACCATACCGGCTTTCAGCGCCTTGCTCATGTGCATACCCATCCGTGGAACCGAGTTAAACGTCCTGCTTGAGTCGGAAAACCCACATTACTCCGGAACGAATGGGGGAATATGGGACTCGGAAGCACGGCCAAGAAGATTCAGAAAGTCGCCGACACCGCGGAGAAACTGTACGCTAAACTCAACGAGATGCGCGAGCAGTTGGTCGACATGCGCGAGACGCTGGAGACGACGAACGAGCGCGTCGAGCGACTCGAAGCGGAAAACGAACACCAGAAGGCGCTCATCGAGGCGTTGGCCCGCGAGGAAGGCATCGACGTAGACGAGGTGCTGTCCGAAGTCGAATCCGCCGAGGCGGACGACGAGGGCGAAGCGGAGGACGACTCGACCGACGAGACGGTCGAAGCGAGTACGTGAGTCACCGAGTCGGAAGACATAACAACGACTAACAGCCCTCCCGTCAATTTTTGCGACATGACGACATATCGGGAACCGCTCGAATCGGTCCTCGACACGGTGGGTCGAACCCCGCTCGTTCGTGTTCAGGCCGCCCCCGACGAGGTACCAGTGTACGCGAAAGTGGAGTCGTTCAACCCCGGCGCGAGCGTCAAGGACCGCATCGGGAAGTACATGATAGAGGCGATGCTCGACAGCGGCGAACTCCGACCCGGCGGGACCGTCATCGAACCGACCGCCGGAAACACGGGTATCGGCTTCGCCATCGCCGCCGGGCAACTCGGCGTGAACGCCGTGTTCGTCGTCCCGGAACGGTTCAGCCTCGAAAAGCAACAGCTCATGCGCGCGCTCGGCGCGGAGGTCATCAACACGCCGACCGCGGACGGCATGGGCGGCGCCATCGAGCGCGCCCACCAGCTCGCCGAGGAAACCGAGAACGCGGTCGTTCCACAGCAGTTCAGCAACCCGCTGAACGTCGAGGCGCACTACGAGACGACGGGACCGGAACTCTACGACGCCCTCGACGGCGACATCGGCGCGGTCGTTGCCGGGTGTGGCACCGCTGGAACCCTGATGGGCATGGCGAAGTACGCCCGCGACCAGCACCCTGATACCTACGTCGCCGCCGTCGAACCGGAAGGGTCGCTCTACTCCACGACGAAGGGGGCCGACGTGCCCGAGGAGGAGTACAAAATCGAGGGCATCGGGACGCACGATCCGACGACCAACGAACTGTTCGACCCCGAACTCGTGGACGAAATCATCCAAGTGCCGGACGAAACCGCCCACGACGAACTGAAACGGCTCGCACGCGAAGAGGGCCACCTCGTCGGCTCCTCGGCCGGTGCAGCGAGTATCGCGGCCCAACAGGTCGCCGAGAAGATTCGGGACGGCGAAATCGATGCCCCCGGAAACTCGGTCGTCACCATCTTCCCCGACTCCAGCGAGCGCTACCTCTCGAAGGGAATCTACCGCTCGTTCGCCGAGTGGGAGGGATAAGCGCGGGGTTAGAGAGGTACATGGAGACGGAGAGACGCTGACCGACTTTGGCGGATGCAAGGTACGGAGCCGTATATAGTGAAATTATCAAACTACTAAACGACGCTCCCCCTTGGGCCTCTACATCCGAGGACCGACGACTATCGGTCTCGGTGACGGTCGAGCGACCACGACCAACTATCCATGTCACAGACTGATCGAAATGCAACTCCCACCGAGACGGTATACAGGGAGTACATACTGGGAGTCCGAATCGTCACGATACCGGCCGAAGATGGGAGCGCCCGCTACCGATTCGAAGCGCCGAACCACGAAGGAGTTCGGTTCGAGGACCCCGAGTTGGCGGAACTGTACGCGGACGTGTACTTCGACGTGAACGGGTTCGAGGAGGCGGGAACGGGCGAACGCGGTGTCCCGCCGGAGATAATCCAGGCGGGTCGGGATACGTTGTCCGCGTACTTCCTCACCCAACCGTACACCGACCTCAACTGGGTCGCCTCGTTCTACGGCAAAACGCCTCCGGAGATAGAACGGTACGTTTCGACGGTTCGGAAGCGGGCCGAAGAGATACGCACCGGCGCGGAAGAGATGGGAATGGAGTAGGGGAACTCGCTCGTCTCTCGGAGAACGTTCTGTTTTCGGTTGGGGATGGAGTGAATAGCTCCGTGGGAGGCCCCCATCATCACCCACATCACACCGGATTTCCATACGATACCAAACCAGTTCGGGAACTATAGAGCGAGGGAGAGAGGGAGACTCGGCCGAACGCTCGCCGAGTTCCGTGAAAGCACCACGTTCTCGGCGGATGTCGGACGAATGTTTAAATCTTCGAACAATGTCGGGGAAACGCGTACATAGACGTCGTACCGAACCAATATACCACATACATATATTATAAATTTACATAGTATCTTACTGTAAATCGACGCTCGCATGGTCGAGTTCACCCGACGCAAACTGATGGCCACATCGGTCGCTGCGACACTGGGCGCGAGCGTTTCGTCGAACGTTATCGGAATCGAGAGCACCGAACCGCCGGAGGACGACGACACTCCGAGTGCACCGTACGTAAAGGGCAGCCTCAAGCGCTTTTCGTCCACCGCGTTCGGCGCGGAGGTCACTGGCCCGTTCGTCTTCGACGACGGGACGCCGCTGTACAGCCTTCAACACCCGAGCCGCGACAACCCCGCGCCGTACAACAGGTCCGGCATCGGCTATTTCGAGGGGTTCCGGTTTTCGATGGACGGACGCAACGACGACTTCTCCGGGCTTTCGACGCCGCAAACGAACGAGGAGAAAGGGATGGTTCGGAGCGCGAGCGGCGAATTCACGTTCCTCGCACGGGAGGAAGACCGCATCAACGGGAGCACCGAACGTCTCGGCGTTACCCAAACGCCGGACGGCTGGAACATCACGCCGGACAACTTCGCCGGGACGCAGTACGGTGACCCCGCATCCAATCCCGACTGTAATCAGTTCATTCCGACCGACGAGGAGGGTACCGAAGGGTTCCTGTTCACCAACTGGGAAAACAGCCCCGGAAACGTGTCTCGAATACCCATCAGTCAGGACGAAGACGGCGGCTGGACCGCCGACCTGGAGAACGCCATCAACCTCGCAAACACGGAACCGATGCGCAAACTCGGTGGGACGCGAATCAACTGCTACGGCGACCGCAGTCCGTGGAACACGATGATTTCGGCGGAGGAGAACTACGCGCAACCCCGCGTTTCGCTGACCGCGACGGTAAGCGACATCGTGGAGAAGGGAAGCGGGAAGAACCTCATCGGCGGCTGTCAGTTCTGGAACCGACCGAATCCGAGCGGAATTCAGGAAGCCATCGACGAGTACTACGGCGACGAGTCGTGGGGCGTCCAAGGCTACTGGGCGCTCACGGGACTCGAATTCCTCGCGTACTACCTCGGTGCCGAACGCATCGACCAGACTGCCACACCGGTCGACCAGTCCGCGGAGGACGAGCGGAACACGACGAACCCCATCGGTGACGTGTACCCGAACCCGTACCGCTACGGCTACTTCGTCGATTTCCCCGAGCCGACGGCGGAGACGCCGGAACCCATCAAATACTATGTGATGGGCCGAGCGTCGTGGGAATCCCCTGACATACAGAGCGACAAACGAACCGTGTACGGTTGTTCCGACGGCGACAGCAAGGGAATCTACAAGTTCGTCGCCGACGAGGAAATCGACGGCTACTGCGACCCGATGAACGTCGCCGGAACCCTGTACGCGCCGAAGGTGACCAACGCGGACGCGGCGAAGAAGAACCCGCCCTCCGACGTGAGCCTCGAATTCGAGTGGTTGGAACTAGGTCACGCCGCGAACTACGAGGTCGAGAAATGGATCTCCGAGTACGACGACGTTACACAGGTCGATTACCTCGACACCCACGCCGACACCGACTGGGAAGACGACCTCGACACGGCGCTCGAAGAGGCCGATACGGAAGTCGTCGAAAACGGCAACCGGAACTACATCACGAACGAGGAGATCGTAGAGTGGGCCGAGCAGTACGAGAACGAAGGGCCGAACGGCGTGGACGAGGAACTCCGGAAGGTTCCCTTCCTCGAAACCCGTGCGGCGGCTAAGGAAGTCGGCGCGACCATCGAGTTCAACAAGGCCGAAGGCGTCGATAGCGTCGACGGTGCGCAACCCGGCGACTACATCTACTTCGCCATCTCGGCGCTCAACGACGCGCTGGCCGACACGCTCGGCGACGTTCGACTCGACCGCGTGGACGGCGGCGTCGTCTACCGCGCCGAACTCGAAGACGATTACAACGTTTCGACCCTCGAACCCGTCATCGTCGGCCCCGACGCGAGCGACCCGGCGGACATCGCGGACGACGCCCTCATCAACGTCGACAACATCTACGTGATGGACGACGGTCGCGTCCTCTGCTGTGAGGACGCCGATAAGTTCGGTCGGTCCTACAGCAACGACTGTCTGTACGTCTAGGAACCCGAGAAGTAAGGGAAACAGCGATTCGGCGGGTTTTCGATGGGGTTCGTCCCCGTTACCCCATCAACCGGCCGTACTCGACCTTCATACAGCGGTCTTGAACGACTCGTTTTCCGGCGTCCTCCGCGCGTTTCGCCGCGTCGTCGTCGCGGATGCCCAACTGCATCCAGACGGTATCCACGTCGTCCCGTTCGAGAGCGGCATCGACGATTTCGGGAACCTCCTCGCTCGGTCGGAACACGTCCACGATGTCTATTTCCTCGTCCACATCGGCGAGGGAATCGGCCGCTTCCCGTCCGAAAATTTCGTCCGCGAAGGGGTTGACCGGGATGACCTCGTAGCCGTGGTCGCGGAGGTATTTCGGAATCTCGTGGGCGTCCTTTCCGGGCGTCGAAGAGCAGCCGACGACCGCCACCGTGTCGAGTTCGAGGATGTCCCGCAGTTCGTCGTCTCCTTCGATTGCCATGGGAGAACTGAGACGACCAACGCGCAAAAGCGTTGGCTCTTTCGCCGAACGGCGAGCTACACTCGCCGCCACTCGGTCGTCGGGCCGACGCCCTTCAACCGGATTTCCGACCCGTCGTCCTCGTCTTCCCGAACTTCGATTTCGCCGTCGAACAACTGCCGGAGCGTGCTCATCGTCTGCGCGTCGTGCGCCGAGGAATCGATGACGAACAGTCCGATGGCCTCCGCGCTCTGGACGCGACCGGTGAAGACGTGGAGGAACCGGAACACGGTTTGGAGATTCGAGTACATGAGGAGCGTCGAAAGCGAATCGAACGCGATGCGGTTGGAACGGACGCCTGAATCGTAAAATCGGTGGAGGTACTCCGAGAGTTTGATTCCGATGCCGGTCATGTCCACCGGCGAGGACGCGAATTCGATACCTTCGGTCCGCTGCGGAGCCATTCCCTGCTGTTTCGAAACACAATCCACGACACCGATGGGAGCGTCCGGGCCATCGAGGCGCGATTCGTACTCCGAGAGCACCTGTTCACCCGCACTTTTCGTCGTCACGAGTATCGAACCATCACCTGCACGGTTGCCGTGTGCGAGCATATCGAACGTGAGACGCCGCTTTCCGGTCATCGGCGGTCCTGCAACGAGCAGATTCGTCCCGGGATTGATGTCTCTCCCTGCGAACGCCCCACCTAAGTCGTACATCGTGGACCCTCACTGTACACGGTTGCACCTTTCGATTCGATAACGAAACGGGGGAACGGTGAGCGAAACGCCAGTTTTCTCCCCCTGTATCATCTGGGATTTATATATTGGGGTCCGCTTATATTCTTTTTGATTGCCATCTGACCCGTCGAAAACACTCAAAAGAGAACGGCTATCCGACCGATGACGAACGCGATAGCGGCGAGGAACATACCATATTTCAAATGATTCTGCCCGGCTGTCGGGTTCCCGAAACTCTCGGCGGCGGCATAGAGCATGATGGCGTCCGCGGGAACGACGACCACCAGATAGGGCAGCCCGAACACGCCCCACAGATACGGTAGGGGACTCGCGGCGACGGCGACGACGAGTAGTATCGCACCGAAGGCCGTCGAACGACGTGCACCGATTGCCAACGGAAGAGTGTTCAATCCCTCTTCTCGGTCGCCAGCCATGTCCTCGACATCCTTGATTATCTCCCGCGTGAACGTCGAGAGTGCGGCGAGCAAAAAGAGAATCGCGGCGGTTCGGATTTGATCGACCGGAACGCCGACGCTTCCCGCGTCGGCCGCGACCGCCGCACTGCCGAACAGAAACGTGCTGCCTCCGAGATAGGCGACGACGGCGTTCCCGACTCCCGGCAGACCCTTGAATAATTTCGTGTAGGCCACGAGCGCGAGGAGGTTGAGCGCCGCGATGCCGATGGCGAAGACGGGCAACGCGAGCGCCGCGACCACGGCACCGACGAACAACACGATACTGAATATCAAGGTTCCCTTCGGCGAAACCGCTCCCGCGGAATGGGTCGCTCCGGCGCGTTGATGCGGTCGATCTCCCGGTCGAAGTAGTCGTTGATGGCGTTGCCCGCCCCCGTCGCCAACCACGTCGCCACCACGGCCGCAACCACTTGCACCGGTTGCGAATCGGTGAAGACGCCGCCCGCGACGAACGCGCCGATAAAGGTGAGCACGCCCGCCGCGAACGTATTCCCCGGACGTGTGAGTTCGAACAGTCCCTTCGCACGTCCGTCGATACTCATACGGCGACGTACTCGGTCCACGCCGTATAAATGGTCGGAATGAGATTTCCGCGAGACGAAACCACGACGTTTAAAAAGTAGGGGGCAGTACGAATGATTACGGGCGCTTAGCTCAGTCTGGACAGAGTGCTTGGCTTCGGACCAAGTTGCCGCGGGTTCAAATCCTGCAGCGCCCATCATTCTGCGAGGAACGAACGTGACGAGCGGATGATGTCCGCGAAGGATTTGAATCAGGGAGTGGAGCGAAGCGGAACGACCGTGGTTCAAATCCTGCAGCGCCGTCGCTTTCGTTCGATAGTCGAACAACTGAGTGGTTTCCACCGAGATTCATGACCCGACCATTAGCGAGGGCTTCGTCGAGCGAGAAGTATGGGTTCGGTAGAAGGAACGGTTCGTTCTGATGAATTCAGTGAATCTCCTCCACAGAACTCCTCAGTTGGTCAAATAAATATCGGAACTCGTCTTTTCTGGATGTTGGTCCAAATACACTCCATATTATAAAATGAATACGGAACACTTAACCGTGTCGTGGGATTGTGTATACTCGTAATGGCAAACGGTAAGGTTGATTTCTTCAACGACACTGGCGGCTACGGTTTCATCTCGACTGACGACTCCGACGACGACGTGTTCTTCCACATGGAGGACGTTGGCGGCGAAGACCTGACGGAAGGGACCGATATCGAATTCGACATCGAGCAGGCCCCCAAGGGCCCGCGCGCGACGAACGTCGTCCGCAACTAATTAACGTTTCGTACCGTCGCCACACGGCGATACGACGGAACTTCATTTCTCCAGTCGAACTTCTCGGAGAGAACTATCGCTGTTTGACGAGAGGATGCGGTAGAGAGCCCCGTTTGGGATAACCCTATCCCTCGAAAGAACCTATGCGACAGTATGGATGAGTACGAGGCCACCTTCGAGATCACGTCGAAGGACGATGCACATGCCGTTGAAAGATTGCTAAATCGACTGTACGACACGCTCCGAGAGGAGTCACGGACGGTCCGTGCCGGAACGAGTGATTCAACGAAGATGTTAGAGCACTTTGAGGGGCTCCACGATGCCGCCCAACGACAGAGGGCGGGGAAGCTCACGGTAGTGCTCGAACAGAGAGATGAACCTTTCGAGGGGAAGCAGTGATCGATACAGAACAGAGCAGGCAGCTACCGGAGTAAGAGGAATTCCCAGAGACGGTTACTCGATAGGTCCAACCGCCTCTCCCCACAGTGGGGTCGTATTCATATTTTCGCTTAAGGTTTTTACACAGTACAAGACGTATTCCACTCGTTCGTTGTCGACAAACGCCCGCTTTCTCGACGTTCGATCGAAATCACTGAATAGACTCGTTGCGAGAAGAATAAGATCTAACTCCAAGACCCCTCCGGTCGGCGGCTCGTAAAGTTAGTCTCGGAGGACAAACGGTTTGGTGAATACGCACCCGTATCGTGCGGCGGGCCACAGAAACAAAAAATAGGTTGTCAAATATCGGCGCTCCGAGATTCCCGAATTCGGACGCCTCACGCCCGAAAGAACGATTCGTTCGACGGTCAAACAAAAGCTTGCGGCGTCCGTTCGATACCAACACGAGTCGCAACGAGTCGGCCTGTTTCACGTCACCGTCGTCAGTCGTGGTGCGTTCCGGTCGGATTATTCGACGGTAGGGACGCATAACAATACCGGATGCGGCCATTGGATGAATTGCGAGCGTCGTAGGGTGCAACCGGGTCGCCACGCACTCCGCGACGTTCGAGCACAGCTGCCCAACGTCGTGTTCCACGGCATACTCACGCCAGTCAGGTCGTGCCCGCTTCCCGGCACGGCCATACCGCGCTCCGGTGGGGGACTCCGGGACGAGAACGGGTTGCTTGTTGGTAGAAGCACCATCGACCCCGGTCGGTGGCGGCCACTTCGTGGCCCCGGTGGTTCGATTCCACCCCCGTTCGTACAACGAGTTCGGTGGAGCGGTCGATTTTTAGCGCGATAGGACGGCACGACTCGCGTGCCGACGTCCGTTCGTCACGGAAAGCTACTCGCGTCGTTCCCTGCCCATCGTGTGGAACTCCTCGTTTGGTCGCCAGTCGGCGAACATGGCCATCCGGTTCGAGAGGTTGAAAAAGGACGTCACGCTTCCGATGTCCCATACTTCCTCGTCGCTGTACCCGACGTCGCGCAGTCGTTGTAGGTCATCGTCGGACACCTCGGTCGGGCGCTCAGTGAGTTTCACCGCCACGTCGAGCATCGCCATCCGTTTCTCGCTCACGTCCGCCTGCCGGTAGTTCGCCACCAACTGGTCGGCGAGGGTGGGCCGTTTCGCGTAGATGCGAACGAGCGCGCCGTGGGCGACGTTGCAGTAATAGCAGTGGTTGACCCCGGAGACGGCGACGATTATCATCTCTACCTCCTCGCGGTCGAGCGACGTATCGTCTACGAGGGCGTCGTGGAAGGCCATGAACGCGCGGAAGTGGGAGGGCTTGTACGCGAGCGCCGCGAACACGTTCGGCGTGAATCCGGCGCGTTCGGTCTCCTCGTCGATGCGTTCGCGGAGGTCGTCGGGAATCTCATCGTAGTCGGGGACGGGAAATCGTCGCTGTGCCTCGTCGGAGAGGGTCGGGTCGGACATATCCCCCAATTCGGTGTGTTCTCACTTAACAAAGTCGTCCGGTTCCGAGACGGTCGGATCCGAAAAACAAAACTGGTAGCGTCCGTTACGCGTTCGAGCGTTGCTCTTCGGAGGCCTCTTCGACCCGCCCTTCGGCTCTGGTCTGTGGGACGTTCGCCGCCTCGGCAACGTCGTCCGGTTCGGCGGAAGCGAGGTCTTCGAGGGAGTCGATGCCCGCATTTTCGAGCCGTGAGCGGTAGGTGTCGCCCAACCCGTCGATCCGTTCGAGGTGCTGGCCGTCGCCCTCCGCTTCCATCTCCGCGTCCTCTTCGCTCTCCGTCTCCTGTGACAACGACCATCCCCTGTTCCAATGGGGAGTGCCACCTAACGCCGCCGCGGACGCGACCGTCGAGGAACTCGTCGAGTTGGCGACGGTGTTGGTCCACCGCGCCGTGGAGTTGGTGCTCCTCGGCACGTGTCCCAAGTGCTACGACTCGATTTCGACCGCGGTCCGGCCGGTCGAAACGGAGGTGGGAGAGGAGGTAGTCCCGCGATTCCACGCGGTCTGTGAGACGTGTGGCGGACAGCTCCTCGGCCCCATCGGATTCTGCTTGTTGAGCCATCTGGAGGTGAACGCGTTGTACAATCGCCACGGACGCTCCGTCCACACGGCGTATCTCTGGGAGCTCGAATTCGCACAGAACGACGGGTCGCTCGTGGACGAGCGCGACGATGACCCCCTCCGACTCACCTTCCGACTCGAAGACGAGGAACTGTCCGTTACGATAGACGACACCGCCCACGCCACGGAGACGACGCGGCGAACCGTGGAGTAACTATCAAAAATTCAATTGGAGATTCGTTCGCCAAACACTGAAGCGGGAGACGATCCCATCTACTCCCGATGTCCGGCGCACACGGCCCGCCCGATTCCGGTGACGGAGTAGAATCGACCCGACGCGTCTCCCCGACCCCACGTTCCTCTCTCTGCTCGGCTTCCTCTCGATACCCGGCTACCTGTCCCAATCGCTTCGGCCCCTCCGACAGTTCGCGCTGTTTTTCATATTCGGGTTGTGGCCGCTCGTGCGGGGCTTCCTTCCCTCGTTCGGCGAGGACGAGGAGGACCCGACCGATTGGGTCGCCATCGGCGGGAAATCCTATACGCGCCGGTCGCGCCTGTCGCTTCTGCTGTTGCAGTTGAACCCGTTCGTGTTCGTACAAGGCGTTCTCCAACTGGTCGGACACGTTCCGACGCTCCTTCGATACCGCGGTCGATTGCCGAACCCCGACCGGTTCGAACAGGCGACCACCTACCGGTTGCCGTTCGCCGACAGCACATTGCGGGACGACTCCACCGACGACGCCGACGGTGGTACAGCACCGACGGACGGCAAAACGTGGACGGTCATCAACGGCGGCCCCACGCGCGAACGCTCCCATTCGTGGAGCATCCTCGCCCAACGATACGCCCTCGACTTCGTGATAACTGACGAGGAGGGTCGCACTCACACCGGCGACGGGTCGCGCCCGGACCAGTACTACTGCTACGGCGAGCCGATACGCGCACCCGCGGATGGCGTCGTCGTCGCGGCGCACGACGGCCATCGAGACGGTCCGCGGGCGGGTGGATGGCTCGACCTGCGCCAACGCAACATCCTCGGCAACTGGATCATCATCGAGCACGCCGACAGCGAGTACAGCGTCTCGGCACACCTCCAGCGCGGAAGCATCGCGGTCTCCGAGGGCGAGCGCGTGGAACGCGGACAGCAGATCGGTCGCTGTGGGCACTCCGGCAATTCGACGGAACCCACCTTCACTTCCACGTCCAGGACCGCCCGAACTTCTACCTTGGGATGGGACTGCCGATTCGGTTCGAGGACGTCGCGTCCGACGCGGCGGACGACTCCGGCGACCCCCGCTACGTTTCGGTGGGCCAGCGGGTCGCCCGAGAGCGGACTGAGGCGCACAGTCCGCTCAGTCGGAGTTATCCGCTCGAAGTAGCGACTCGCACCGAGCATCCCGAGGAACCCAGCGACACCGGCGAGGATTCCGAACCCGGCCTGTCCGTTCGACGTGGTTCCGTCTGCGGGTCCGCTCGCCGCCCCTTCGGTCGCCGTCGATGTCACATGCGTCGTGCCGTCCGTGACGGTCGGGTCGCCTCCCGAACCGGTCGTGGTTCTCCCGGTGGCGCTCGTCGTCTCTTCTGTCCGACTCGCGCCGCGCGTCGTCCGCGGTTCGGTGGCAGTCGTGGTCGGGTCGAGGTCGTAGTCGTCGAACCGCCGTTCCCACCACACTGCCCTGAACGGATGACGACCGGCGTTTCCATGTCCAACGACGCCCACCGATGGCCCTTGGAATCGGCCGCGAGCGCGTTCCAGTTCTCGACCGGTCCGACGTAGTTTCGGTTCACGTGTTGCCTGTACAACCGCGCGTCGGCGTTGAACGCCGGGTCGATGGTCACCACGTCGTCGCGGGTGATTCCCCGGAACGCACCGCCGTCGGCACCCCCGCCGTGGTGGGAATCGCCCGCCCACGTCCAATCAACGGTCCAGCCGTCGTCCGACTTCGAGAAGGTGTCGTAGTTGGTGGACGCGTCGTACTGGTCGTCGGTGACCGCCCACTCGCCGTCCGCGGGGAGACCGGTGATGTGGAACGTGACCGACCCGCCGCCGTCGCTCCCGCGCTTTCCGTGCATGAAGACGAGGCTCCTCCCCTTCGGACCGCGGTAGAGGTAGAGGACACTGTTTTCGGCCTGTTCGAGGTCGGTCGCCGGGCCGTAGGCGCTGTACCACCCCTTCGGGTCGGTGTCCGACGAGCGGTAGTCGTAGAACGTCTCTATCGGAAGGTCCGACGTGACAACACCGAGCGGGACGCACGTATCGCCTTGTTCGAGGACGAACTCCGACGGTCGAACGACCGCCTTCGAACGGGACCCGACGCTCTGGCTCTCGGCACCGGCGGCCGAAACGCCGCCGATGGCACCGACGCCCCCGGCGACCGCGAGGAGGTACGTTCGTCGGTCGATACCGTCCCGTGTTCGTCGCTCGATGCCGTTCCGTGTTCGCTTCGTCATGCTCGTCGGCTTGCAGTCGGGCAATCGTCGGCTAGCAGGTCGGGGGCGAACAGGTCGGCAGCAGGGTCTCTCATTCCGACACCACCCTGAGCGCGGACGGGAGCCGACGATACACCCCGGTCACCGCCTGCATCCGGGTCGTCTTCCGCTGGACGGTGTGGTAGGCGACCGGCTCCGGGCCGAACTTCGATTTGTACCGACAGAGGCGGGGCAGGTTCGCGCCCACGAGGTCGTAGCGGGTCAGCCCTCGTTCCCGCGCGTCCCGAATGATGTACCAATCCAGCAGATCGTTGATGGGCACGTCGAGGTCGTGTTTCGCGCCGCCCTGCCAGCGGTAGATAGTGTCGTCCCCTTCGAGCGTGACCATGCCGCCGAGGATTTCGCCGTCGCGCTCGCAGACGTAGGGGCGGACGCATCCCTCGGGCAGTCGCTCGTACAGTTCGGTCACGAACGCGGGGTCGATGCGGTACTCCTTGTCCTGTGCCGCGTGACGGTTCTGAATCTGGCCGATGACCGCCTCGATACCCTCGACGCCCGCTTCCCGAATCGTGCAGTCGTCGTCCCGGTTCCTGACGTTGCTCCGCGCGTCCCGGCTAAACTGCATCAGCAGATCGTCTTCCGTCAGGTCGAGGATGTACGTGTACGACGGCGACACGTCGAACCCGTTCCACGAGAAGGGGCGCAGGTCGGTGTACCCGTCCACGGTCCGAACGTCCACGTAGTGCGGGTCGATTTCGTCGTCTATCCACGACAGACAGCCGTCGATGAACGACCGATGTCGGCGCTCCGCCTTCCGCTGTTTCAGCTTCGAGAAGTTGAGCAGGGCCGGACCGAGGTAGTACACCTCCAGGTGTGGCGGCGGCGAGTACACCATCCGGAACGGTCCCTTGGTCGTCTCGAATATCGGGAAGATGCCGACCGGTTCCTGCCCTTTGTAGCCGACGAGGAACCGCACCTCGGCGTTCGCCGTTTCCGCGAGGTGCGTGAGCGCCTCGCGTCGATGAAACGGGGTCGTTTCCTTCGATTCGTCCACGAACGAGTTCCATCGGTCGAGCGTGCTGTCGTCCGCTTCTTTAACGTCTATCGTCATGCGTATCACTCCAAATAGCCGAGTGCCGTCAGTCGGTTCTCCATCGATTCCTCAGATGCGGTCGGTTCGCGTCCGTCCTCCCGCACTTCTTCCTTCCGCTCGCGTCCGCCCTCCCGCCGCGTCGGGTACGAACGTTCCCCGATGGGTTCCGCGGAGGACAACACTTCGCCGTCCATCTCGGTGCTCGTCGGCACGCCGAACAGCGCGAGAACGGTAGGTGTCACGTCGAAGAGGTGGGCGTCCCCGAGCGGGTCGTCGATGCCGTCACCCGCCATGGCGACGACGCCGTTTCGCTTGTGGTTCCACGGTTGGCCGGGCGCGGCGAACTCGTCCCCCGAAAGCTCCGCGGAGAGGAAGTGGTCGAAGTCGGCCGGAACCGTGACGATATCGACCGCCCGGTCCGCATCCGGGCCGTCGAAGTACGCTTCCCGACGTGCCACGTCCTCGAACAGCGGCTCGCCTTCCGGCGTCTCGACGCCTTCGAGGAGGGAGATGAGTTCCGTCCGGAGCGGTTCGTATCGCTCCGGTGGGACGACGCCGTTCGGGTCGCGGCCCGCCAGATTGATGCGGACGCCGCACTCGATTCTGGCCCGCATGTACGCCGTCGAGGCCGGGAAATCGACCTGCCTGCCGCTCGCCCGGACGACCCCCGCGGGAACGTGTTCGGACGCAAAATCGCGGAGGCCGACCGCCGACAACAGCTTTCCCGCCCGTGCCGTCGTGAGGCCGCACTTGGCAGCGAGGGCGGTCACGCGCCGAAGCAAGTTCGGGTCGTCCGCGTCGCCGTTTCGAAGCCGCGACTCTCGCGTCGGAACCCACGAGGGCATTCCGTCGCCGCCCTTCGACACGTCCACGTACCCGTGTTTTGCGAGGAATTCGTTGACGTAGAATCCCGTGCCCGTCATCTCGCCCATCCCGTGGTCGCTGACGACGAGAACGGTGTCCGGGTCGGTCGCGTCGAGGACCTCGCCGACCTGCTCGTCCACCGCTTCGTACACCGCCCGAACCGTCTCCCGCTCGCCGGGGAACTCGTGGAACACGGTGTCCGTCTGCTGGAACTGCAGGAACCCGAAGTCGGGGTCGAACCGGTCCGCGAGGAGGCGGAACGCCTCACCGCGCATCTCTACCACGTCGCGGTACTCGGCGGCGGCCTCCTCGGGCGGGAGGTCCGTCGTTTCGGGGTAGACGCGGTAGTCCCCGATTTCCTCGCGGAGGTCGGAGAGCAGGTCCGGCGGGTGACACGCCGGGGAGTCGGGGGCCATGTACCCCGGCACGAGCGCGCCGTCGAACTCGCGCGGCGGGTGCGTCACGGGCACGTTGACGACGACGCTCGTGAATCCGTGCTGGGAGAGGTGCTCCCAGACGGGGACAGCGCGGACGTCCGACCCGTCCACGACGCTCCAGTCGTAGCCCTCGTAGTCCAGAAAGCTGAACACGCCGTGTTTTCCGGGGTTGACGCCGGTGAACAGCGACGGCCACGCGCTCGGCGTCCACGGCGGCAGTTGGGATTCGAGCGGACCCGAGACGCCGCCGTCGAATATCGAGCGGAGGTTCGGAAGCGCCCCGCGGAAAACAGCGGTTCGAGAATCGGCAGACAGGCCCCGTCCAGTCCGAGCACCAGCGTTCGAAGGCCGTCGTTGTTACCAACGTCTCCATCGACGCCCTCGTTGTTACCGATGTCTC
>NZ_MEIH01000081.1:0-11703 GCF_001723155.1 Haladaptatus sp. W1 | reverse complement strand
CATAGCGCCGAGGCCTGCTCCTGCGTCTTCGTCGTCGTCGTCATCGTCGTCATCGTCTTCAGGCTCGGCTTCAGTTGCTTCTTCGTCAGTCGATTCTTCTTCCTCGGGCGCGCCGCCCGTCGCCGGGGCTTCGACACCGCGAAGCTCCTCGGGCAGCGCGTCCTCGTCGTCGATTTGTGCGGCAAGTGCGCGCAGTTGCGCGTCTGCCTTGCTCACGAGGTCCGGCACGACGTCCGGACTCTCGATGGCGGCCTGCAGACCGAGGCTCTTGGCCTCGCCGGTCGCCTTCGAGATGAGCAGGGGTGCGGTCTGCTCGGTCGGGTACACCGCGTTGACCGAGAGGTTGCGGGCAAAGGCCGCAGCCGTCTCGATGTCCGTGCGGTACTCGTCCACGTCGATGGCGAGCTCGTCCGACTCGAACATGACGCCATCGGAGTAGACGGCGCGCAGGTCGAGACCGACCTCTTTCGGCTCCATGCCGAGTTCGGAGAGCACGTTCGCGAGCTCTTCCGAAACCTCGTCACCTTCCTCCGCGACGAGGCTGTCCTCGGTCACGTGGATGGAGCCGTCCATGATCCGTGCAGATGCACCGGCCTGCTGGAGTTCGCCGACGAACGGTCCGGGGTCGACACCCGTGTCACCCTCGGGGATGAGGATGTCGTTCGGGGCGATTTCGCCAGCCGAAATCGGTGCCGGGCTCTTCGAGGCTTCCAGTTCCTTGTACAGCCCGAACGGGTTGTCGTTCGTGCCGATGAGGCCGATTTGCCCGGAGACGTACTCTTCGAGGTCCTCGAAGCCAGCGCCGACCGAATCGAGCGCGCGCTGCACCAGCGTGTTACGGCTGACGCGGAGTTCCGCGCTTCCGTGAAGCCCGCGGCGCATGTTCTGGAGCTGTTTGCTCGGAATGCCGGTGATGTTGACGACGCCGACGCTGTTGTAGCTCTTGACGAAATCCGTCAGCTCAGCGACTTCCTCGCGCTTCCACTCCGGAATGGTCTCTGTCTTGCGTTCGGCTTCTGCGGACATTCTAGGCTACCTCCACCGACGGTCCCATCGTCGTTTTCACGTAGATAGTATCCACGTTGAGCGGGCCTTTCTCCAAGTTGGAGTGCAGACGTCGAACGATAACGTCGATGTTCTCGGAGATGTCCTCCGCGGACATGTCTTCTGCGCCGACGAGCGTGTGGAACGTTCGTCGGTCGCCGCTCCGAAGCTGGACCGTATTTTTCATCCGGTTGACTGTTTCGACGACGTCGTCGTCGGGTTGCAACGGCGTCGGCATCTTCCCGCGCGGACCGAGGACGGTACCGAGGTATCGACCGATGTCTTGCATCATCGACGCCTCGGCAATGAAGAAGTCCGTGTCGTCCGCGAGGTCTTTTGCCGCGTCGTTGTCGTCGCCCAAGTCTTCCAAGTCGTCGCCCGAGAGAACGTCGTCCGCGACGTCCTCGGCACGAAGGGCGGTTTCACCCTCCGCGAAAACGACAATCTTGGTGTCTTGGCCGGTTCCAGACGGGAGTACGACACTCTCGTCTACACGATTCGACGGATCGTTTAAATCGAGGTCGCGCAGGTTGATTGCGAGGTCCACCGTTTCGCGGAAATTCCGCTCAGGGGAGTCCTCGAGTGCGCGAGAGACTGCTTGCTCTATCTCATTATTTGCCATCGTTCACCTCCGTAGTACGCAGGAATGCTCCTACGGGTCAGTGAAACAGGCCATGCCTGTCTCACCCGAATTTGACGCATGCGGAACTTAAACCCGTCGAACCATTTCGGGGCGAACGGCCGTTCGAGCCGTCACTGGTTTGCGGTTTGGGGTCGCATCACGAAGGGACAACGATGGTGACGATGACGCCGCTCACCGGTGTCGTGGCGCTCGCGCTCGCGGCCGTTCACGTGAGTGCGGGGCACGTCCGGTCGTTTCGGGTGATTCCGCGGAGCTACTGGCTCTCGATGGCCGGCGGTGCGTCGGTCGCGTACGTCTTCGTCCACGTCCTCCCCGAACTCGAAGGCGGCACGATACTCCAGTCAGTGCCGCTCCTCGCCGGATTCCTCGAACGTCACGTCTATCTCGTCGCGCTCGTCGGATTCGCGCTGTTTTACGGGTTAGAGCGTCTCGCGCGGGAATCCGGTCGCAACGCGGACGTTCGACCGGAGACGAACGCGAGTATCTTCTGGATTCACATCGGGGCGTTCACGGCGTACAACGCGCTCATCGGCTACCTGCTCGTTCACCGGGAACAGCCGGGCGTCGTCGGGTTGGCCTTGTACGCGACCGCGATGGGACTGCACTTCATCGTCAACGATTACGGCTTTCGGGACCACCATCAGGAGACGTACGACCGAATCGGTCGGTGGGTACTCGCCACCGCCGTCGTGGCCGGGTGGGGCATCGGCATCAACACCCACGTCGACGAAGCCGTCGTGAACACCCTCTTCGCGTTCCTCGCAGGGGGAGTCATCCTCAACGTCATCAAGGAAGAACTGCCGGAAGAACGCCGCAGTCGCTTCTGGGCGTTCGCGGTCGGTGCCAGTTGCTACTCGGCGATACTGTTGTTGGTATAGGGAAGAAAAACCGAGTTACGCGGAGAGAGCGTCGTCGTACTCGCCGTCGTCTACCTTGGCCTTGAACTCGCGTGCGTCGTCACCCTCGACGGTGACGCCGAGCGAGGCGCACGTTCCGACGACTTCCTTCGCCGCGTTCTTCGTGTCGTAGGCGAGGAGGTCGGGTTTCTTCTGCTCCGCGATTTTCTTCACTTGGTCTATCGAGAGGTCGGCGACGAAATCCTTCTGGGGTTCGCCGCTACCCGTCTCGAATCCGGCCTCGTCCTTGATGAGCGCCGCCGTCGGCGGAACACCGATTTCGAGGCTGAAACCACCGTCGTCCTCGACGAAGACGGTGACGGGGACTTCCGTCCCGTCGAACGCCGCCGTCTGCTCGTTGATCTCGTTGACGACTTCCTGCACGTTGACCGCGGTCGGGCCGAGTTCCGGGCCGAGTGGTGGGCCGGGATTGGCCTGTCCGCCGGGGACGAGTACTTCGATCGTATCTACCATACGTAACCGAAATCTCGCTGGAGTTTTAAGGATTTTCTTTTCCGGCGTTGCCGAACGGTGGATACCGGCGTCGAGAATGTCAACCGTTCACTCGGGAATCGGCCGCGAAAACGAGGACATCGCCCACTCGACTACGGCAAACTTACGCCGTGTCGTCCCAAAAATTGGCTCGCGTTCTTTATCTCGACGGGACTCCCGATGAGTCGGTAGCGTTCGTCGTCCAGCGGGACGATGGTCAGCGTGAACTCCCCTTCGAGTTCGTTCCGAATCCCGCAGAGAGACTCCCGGTGGAGGATTATCTGCGTGCTGTCGCGGAGATGAGCGGGATTCGGCATGTACCTACGTGTGATTTGGCGAGGCGAAACCTATTAACGTGTCGAATCTGACGACACAATCCCCCTGACGAGAAGGAACAAGCTTTTCGGCGGCCACGGCCGACGTGTTGCTAATGGGACTGGAGGAGGAAATCGAAGCACTCCGCGAGGAAATCTCGGACACGCCGTACAACAAGTCCACCGAGAGCCACATCGGTCGGCTGAAGGCGAAACTCGCGGAGAAAAAAGAGAAGCTACAGAACCAGTCCTCCGCCGGTGGCGGAGAGGGATACGCCGTCGAGAAGACGGGCGATGCGACCGTCGCGTTCGTCGGGTTCCCGAGCGTGGGGAAATCGACGCTGTTGAACTCGCTCACCGCCGCGGAGAGCGAAGTCGGCGCGTACGAGTTCACGACCCTCAACGTGAACCCGGGGATGTTGCAGTACAACGGTGCGAACATCCAACTCCTCGACGTTCCCGGCCTCATCGAGGGTGCGGCCCACGGACGGGGCGGCGGGCAAGAGGTCCTCTCCGTCGTTCGCGCCGCGGACCTCGTGGTCTTCGTCCTCTCTGTCTTCGAAATCGACCAGTACGAACGGCTTCGGGAGGAGTTGTACGAGAACAAGATTCGACTGGATTCCACCCCGCCCAGTATCTCCATTGCCAAAAAGGGTCGCGGCGGAATTCGGGTGACTTCCAGCGCGGAACAGGACATCTCCGAGGACGTCATCAAGGAGGTCCTCCGCGAGCACGGGTACGTGAACGCGAACGTCACCCTCCGTGAGAAGGTAGACATCGACCGCCTCATCGACGGCATCATGGACAATCGCGTCTACATCCCGTCGATGGTGTCGGTGAACAAGGTGGACCTCATCGAACACGACTACGCGGAAAAAGTCCGCGGGCAACTGCGCGACCACGACATCGACCCCGACGAGGCCGTGTTCATCAGCGCGGAAAAGGAGAAGGGACTCGACGCGCTGCGGGAGAAAATCTGGAACGAACTCGGCCTGATGCGGATATACATGGACAAGCCGGGTCGGGGTGTCGATTACGAGGAACCGCTCGTCCTCCCGAAAGGAAGCACCATCAAGGACGCTTGTCACCACCTCGGCGGCGAGATGGAGCAACGCTTCCGGTTCGCTCGCGTCAGCGGCCCGAGCGCGAAACACGACGAACAGCAGGTCGGAATGGAACACGAACTCGCGGACGAGGACGTGCTCCGACTCATACTTCGAAAGTGACCCCCGCCGTCCCTTCCACTCATCTCGCTCCGGAATGGCGTCGGCGACTCGCCCTTCTCGCGCTGTTTTTCGTCCCGTGGACGGTCCTCGTCGCACCCAGCGGCACCACGCTGGTCTTCCCGTGGGGGCTCCTGAACCCGACGACCAACCACGTTACGACGCTTCCCGATTACCTGTTCGTCCTCACGTCCGGCTTGCCACGGCAACTCCTCGCGTGGCCGCTCAGCGTGTGCCTCTATCTCCTCGCCGTTTTGAGTTCGTTCGCCGGGCGGTTCGAGGACCGACGGGTAACCGGTTGGCTGCTCGTGTTCGCCGGTGTGACGCACGTGGGATTCTCGCTCCGGTTCGTTCATCGGTCCGGGTTGGTCGCTCCGCTCGGGCCGGTCTGTCTCCTGCTGTGTGCGTGGTGGTTTTACTGGCCCGACCTCGGAAGAATAATAGAGTAGTTCGCACGCGTACGCATTGCGTGCTGCGTGCGATGTTCCATTTCCAGTATTCATTTTTCCCCGCCCGGTTTCCGCGAGCGGTACCCTTTTCGCTTCGGAGCGGGTGGTTTCGGACGTATGAGCGGGACATTCGACCACGTGATGATGCGTGTAGAGGATTTGGACGAATCGCTCGACTGGTACGAGACGCACCTCGGGTACGAGGAGAAGGGCCGCTGGGAGGCGGACACGTTCACGAACGTCTACCTCGGACCGGAGAACGTCCACGACGAGGGTGCCGTCCTCGAACTCACGTACAACCACGACGACCGGTCGTACGAGATGGGCGACGCGTGGGGACACATCGCGGTGCGCGTCCCGGAGGACGAACTCGAATCGTCGTACCAGCAACTGATGGACGGGGGTGTCGAGGACTACCGCGACCCCGAGTCGTGCGGCGGACGGTACGCCTTCGTCAAGGACCCCGACGGACACGAAATCGAGATCGTAAAGCGCGACTACGGCGAGAAGTGGAGTATCGACCACACGATGATTCGCGTCGAGGACGCCGACGAGGCGCTCGGCTTCTGGACGCGCAAGTTCGAATACGAACACACCGGTCGCTGGGAGTCGGACACGTTCGCCAACTACTTCATGAAACCCGAGGACGCCGCCCGAGAGGCGATGGCGGTCGAACTCACGTACAACTACGACGGCCGGTCGTACGAGATGGGCGACGCGTGGGGGCACCTCGCGGTGCGCGCTGACGACCTCCACGACACGTGGGAAACCCTGCTGGAGCGCGAGGCGGACGATTACCGCGACCCCGAATCGTGCGACGACAGGTACGCGTTCACCAAGGACCAAGACGGCCACGAAATCGAGATCATCGAGCAGAACTGAGCGGTTCGAGGCCGAATGCGATTTTTTTCTCGGAGGGGCGATCCAGCCGTAGAACACCTGTGAATTCCGAATATATAACTAAATATTCAGTCACGGTTTGCTTTCATAATCGTCACGGAGTCATGTTTTCGTTCGATTTTGGTTCGTCAACCCTACTTAAAGAGTGGAATGGTGAACCGTCTCATTAATCCCTCATTGTCATAACTCGTACGGGAGCCGAACGCCGTCATTGGTCGGTTCTATTACCCTTTTGTGGAACCTTCGATACTGTCGCTATTGCCCGAATTCGGACGTGTGAGCCCGTAACGACCGATTATCAGACCACAAAGCATTTATAATAAAGGACTAACGTTCTTCCTGTACCTCTACCCATGGTGGCAGATGGAGTACCACTTTCCTCCCCGTGCGATACGGGTTGGACGAAATGTCTATACGGTCGTGGGAAAGAAACTGTCGCCGTACGAGAAACAACTAACGAGAAAGCATGACAGGAAACAATACAAAGGTTCGCAGCCTCGCGCTGACCGCGATGCTCGTGCTGTCGGTCTTCGCCGGCACCATGGCGTTCGCGGGCTCGGCTGCTGCGGCCAGCTCGGCCGACGCGACGATTGGCACTGACTCGCCGATCTTCCAGGGCCAGACAGTCAATGCTACTGGTTTCAACAGTAGTACGGATGTAACGCTCGAAATCAAAGACGGCGATGGCTGGACGTACGAGGACGAATACACCTCGGACGGCAGCGGAAACATCACGTTCGACACCGCCAACCTCGAGGGTCGATACCGTCTCGTCGAAGGTAGCCACGAACAGAAGTTCCAGGTCGTCGAACAGTCGCTCGACATGAGCGCCAGCGACGACACTGTGAAGAACGACGGTTCGGACTCTTCGATCACCTTCACGCTCGACCACGCCAACCGTAACGACTTCGATGTCTACGCGACGTCCGATGCGGCGTTCGGCTAAGACACGAAGATGAACGTCGGCACCTACAGCGACGATGGTGCCAAGAACTCGCTCGACTTCACTGGTGTCGACGCTGGTACGTACAACATCACGCTCCACGTGAACGACACGACCGCGAGCCAGACCTTCGAAGTCACCGTCAAAAACGCTGGCGACGTCAGCGCCTCCTTCGGCGAAACGTCCTACAGCGTCGCGCGCGGTGACGTCGTTCCAGTGACGGTTGACCTCAAGAACACGAACGATGCGACGGTTCAGGTCGGCAGCGACGACTCGAACTTCAACATGTCCGTCTACGTCAAGGATGGTTCCGATGACGCCAACGACGGTCAGGTCACGTTCTACGTGAACACCTACAAGACGACCAGCGGCACCGCTAGCGACGTCATCTACGGCGACGGTAGCGGTGACACGGTCACGCCTTCGTGGGTCACGCCCGCAAGCGGCGGTCTCGACAAGCCCCTCGCAGTGACTGGTAACGACATCTACCGACTCCGCGTCGACGCCAACGGCGACGGCACCCCGGACGGCGCTTCCGCGCTTTCGGTTTCCTCGCGCCACACTGGCAACGCACAGACGTGGATCGCACCCAGCGACCTCGACGGTGCGGACAACGCAACGGAACTGACGGCTCTCGCTACCCAGCGTAGCAGCGTCGCCTACGGTGACCACGTTGTCGTCCAAGTCAAGGACACCAACGGCATCTTCGGCGCTGTTGACACGCTCAACAGCGGAGAGGACCTCACGGACATCCAGGGTCTCTCGCTCACCTTCGTCGAGCAGAACCCCGAGCAGAACAAGGATGCTGTCAAATTCAACACGACGGCCGACGGTGTCTCGCTCATCTCGGACAGCGACAACCAGACGCTCTACGCCGTCGTCGACACGTCCAAGCTCGCTGACAACAGCGGCATTGAGGAAAGCAACGTCAAGGGCGACTGGAAAGCGACCTTCAAGGTTGCTGAAAATTACGGCGTCTCGCCGGACGACGACCAGACCGTCAGGACTTCGTTCTCGGTCGAAGAGGCCACTGTCGAAGTGAACGGTGGCGACGACGTCTCCGTCGCTCCCGCTGACAACCAGACCATCTCGGGTACGACCAACCTCGCGCCCGGTACCGCGGTCACCCTGCAAGCCAGCTCCGGTGCCTTCTTCGAGAACCAGCCTGACCTCACGGTCGGCGAAAACGGCGAATTCTCGGCGATGTTCGACTTCAGCAAGTACGACAACGGCACCGAGTTCAGTGTCAAAGCAATCGCTGGCGACCACACGGGATCGGTCGACGGCATGCTGAACCAGAACGCTGGTACGACGACCACGACGACGACCACGACGACGACCACGACGACCACGACGTCTTCGAAGACGACCACCTCGTCCTCGGAGACGACCACGTCCTCGTCCAAGACGACGACCTCGTCGGAAGAATCCACGACCTCGAACGACGACGGTCAGCCCGGATTCGGCGTCGCTATCTCCGTCGTTGCACTCCTCGCGGCCGCGCTCCTCGCGCTCCGCCGAGAGAACTAAATCGGACACCGAGTCTGATTTCGACTGACGAAACCTACTTCATTTTTCGCGCACTCGACCCGTGAGCGGCGGCGCTATCGACCGCCGAAAAATCGAGAAAAAGATCGTTCTATACGACGTCGAGCAGGTCGCTCGGCGCGTCGGCGAGCGATTCGAGCGCATCGGCTTCGATGTGGTGGAGGTCGCCCGGAACGACGAGCAGATGGAGCGGGTCGCCGAAATCACGCTCCGCGAGTTCCGAGAGTCGGTCGGCTTCGACCAGCGGGTCGGGGCTTCCGGCGCGCGCGACGACGACGGCGAGCACGTCGTCGTATCCGTCGGCGAGCAATTCCGCCGCGTGGCTCGCGGTCATGTACTCGTCCTCTCCGGCTTCGTCCTTTTTTCTCGGATTCCAGCCGACTTTGATGTCGAGGTAGACGAGCGTGTGCAGGCCGCGCTCGCGGTTGTCGTCGAGCACGTCGGTCACGCTCGCTGGAAGTCCGTCCGCGCCGTGGGCGTACTCGAACGGCAGCGTGGTCGCTTTCCCGAAGCGGTAGTTCTGCAAGCCGGTGAGTCCGCTCGCGGCGGACTCGGCGGTCGGTGCGTGAACCACGCGGGTGTCGATACCGCGGTCTTCGGCCCGGAGTCGGAGGTCGACGTGCGTCGTCGAAATCATGGTGTCACCGGCGGTGAGGAATGCGGCGTCGCCCGACTCGGCGGCGGCGAGGATGTCGTCCGGGTGCTGTTCGACGCCAGCGCGGTCTCGAACCTCGATGTCCGTGTCGTGGAACGCTTCGAGGTCGGTCACGTCCGCTCCGATGAGCTTGCTGGTGTAGAATTCGGCGAACACGCGGTCGGTGTCGGCGATGGCGTCGCGGCCCTCGACGGTGATCGAACGCTCGTCGTACAGGCCGAGTCCGATGAAGGTGAGCATGTGCGCTCTCCGTGTTCCGGCCGGTTAAAGCGCGCGAAGTACGCCGTTCGAAAAATTCAGCGGCTCATCGCGTCGGCTCAGTAAGACTGGCTCGGGAGGTCCATCGATTGCGTTCCGATTCCCTGGCCCGTTTCCTGTGTTCCGTACTGCTGGCCGAACCGCCGTCCTCCGGTTTGCTGACCGGACTGCTGTCCACCGACCTGCTGGCCGGATTGGTGGGTACCGGTGGTTTGGAGCGCAGAGAGTCCCTTCTCGATGGTGCCGAGCGACTGTTTGGCGTTCTCGATGGTGGCCTGTACTTCGGGTTCACCCGTGTGCTGTTGAAGCTCCTGTAGGCCCTCTTGGATGGCTTGCACGGAGCATTGCCCGATAGTGTGACTGACCGGTGACTGTCGGATGATGAGTTTCTTCTGTAACTCCGCGAGTTCTTGAATATCGTCACAGACGTTTGCGACGCGGGGCAATCCGCGTTGAACCGCCTTCACTTTGGCCCACTCGGCCGTGGTCGAGACCTTCTCCAAGTCGTCCACAGCGAGGCGAACCTCACTGGGAACCGATTCTTCGTATCGCTGGCGAATCTGTTGGCCGAACTGCTCGGTCTGCCGGTGCTGTTGTTGCATCGGCTGTTGCTGCGTCGCCTGCCGGTGCTGTTGTTGCATCGGCTGTTGCTGCATCGGTTGCCGACTCGGTTGTCGTTCGAACTGTTGCGTCTGTGGCTGTCGTGTCTCTTGCTGGTACTGCTGACCCATCGGTTGATACCGTTGTGACTGTGACTGCTGGCCGATGTCGAGTTCTTGTGTCTCCGGTTGCTGTAGTCGTTGTGTCATGGTTCTCTACCGGTCCCGAATTGGAACCAAGCCGCGGTACTCCGACGCCGGGAATAAACCGACGACTCCGTTTCGAATCGTTCAGCTACGCCATCCGACAGCTATGACGACTCGAACGGTTCGACTCCCCGACGGCACCCGATTAGCGACCGACGTTTACTAGATGGGGAATGGACGGTTGCGATAGGAAATCGGCAGTTCCCCGGCGTACTCCCACGGTGGAGAGTCGATTACCTTGCGACATGTTGTCAACCGGTGGTGTGGGCAAGTGGCCGTTTGCAACTCGAAACTGTTCGTTAGTTCGACAGGGCCGTCCCCTCGCCGCGACCCGAAGCGTCAGCGTTAACGCCCGCTTCCGGTAACGATGACGTATGGAAGTGCCTTGCGTGCGCGTCGAACGGGAAGAGGGGGAAGCGGCGCGCCGCGAACTCGCCGAGTCGGATTTGATTGTGGACGAGGTGGAGATCGTCGTCGAAGACGGGTGGTTGTACATCCCCGTCACCGACCCAGACGCGATTCCACCGACGTTCGAGGTCGTCACCCGCGACCTCCCGACGCGGACGACACAGCAGATGCCCGCCGACATCCTCGGCTTCGAACCGAGTTACGAGCGACTGGGTGAAATCGTCCTCATCGACGAGGACGACCCCGAACTGGCGACCGAAGTCGCCGACGCAGTAGTCACCTCGGCCCTCCCGGTCGAGACGGTGCTCAACCGCGCATCGAAGGTCAAAGGTGAGACTCGCGTGCGCGACTGGGACGTGCTGGCCGGGAACGGAACCGAAACCGTCCACCGAGAGTACGGTTGTGAGTTCCTCTTGGACGTCGCGCGGGTCTACTTCTCCCCCCGACTCGCAACGGAGCGCCACCGCGTCGCGGAGCAGGTGAAACCGGACGAACGCGCCTTCGACATGTTCGCGGGCGTGGGGCCGTTCGTGATTCCGTTCGCAAAGCGCGGCGCGACGGTCGTCGGCGCGGACGTGAACGATGTGGCAATCGACTACCTCAACGAGAACGCCCGCCGGAACGGGGTCGAAGACCGCGTGACGGCGATTTGCGGCGACGTTCGGGAGACGGCGACGGAGTACGAGAACTGGGCCGACCGCCTCGTCATGAACCTCCCGCACAGCGCGGACGAGTTCCTCGACACCGCCGTCTCCCTCGCGGGCGACGAGTGCGTCATCCACTACTACGACATTCAACACGAGGACGACCCGTTCGGTCCCGGAGAAGCGGCGATTCGCGCGGCGGCGGAACCGGAGTACGACGTTTCGGTCGAAACGCAGCAGACGGTGCGGTCCTACGCGCCGCACGAACTCAACGTCTGTCTGGACGTTCGATTGACGCGGTAGTTCGTGATGAATTAACGCCGGTGCCCGCGGCCATTTCGCAACCCTTATGCACTCCGTGGTGTCTACGTTGTAATGCAGTTGGAAGCCCCATGCCGGTGTCCGACAGAGCGTAGCGACGTCGAGCTCGGGACACGAGCATACGCGAGCGTGCCGGTGTAGCTCAGACTGGCTAGAGCG
>NZ_MEIH01000080.1:0-15943 GCF_001723155.1 Haladaptatus sp. W1 | reverse complement strand
GTACAGACGATGTGGGCGAGCGGCGTCATGATGCGATGGGACTGGACGCCTTCGTTGTCTATCCAGACGACGCTTCGCGCCCCGACCAGCGGCGCGACGTGCGAGGCGGCAACGCCGCCGATGGCCGTCATCACGTCGGGTCGGATGCGGAGCGCCTCCCGGAATAGCCGGGCCTCGTAGGTCGCTTGCACCCGCGCGAGTTCGGTTATCGAATCGGCGGTTCCCGCGAGGACGGTGTG
Organism: Haladaptatus sp. W1; assembly: GCF_001723155.1. NCBI lineage: Archaea > Methanobacteriati > Methanobacteriota > Halobacteria > Halobacteriales > Haladaptataceae > Haladaptatus > Haladaptatus sp. W1. The sequence continues at coordinate 15,704 of NZ_MEIH01000080.1, read as the reverse complement.
GTCGATGTCGTACTGTTCGAGGAGCGACAGCGCGATGTCCTTGTCGCGGGCGAAGACGAACACCTCATGGCCGCGTTGCTGCAGCGCGGAGATGATTCCCCGATAGAAGTGGACGTGGGCCGGATGCTGGATGGTGATGATGATTCGCATCAGACGACGGATTCGTAAACCGCGTGAATTCGTTCTCCCATGCGTTCGAGGCTGATGTCGCGGACGTTCTCGCGGCCGTTCGAGCGGCGCTGCGAGGAGAGCACGTCCACCAGCCCGGCGACGAGTTCGTCGTCAGACTGGCAGACATGCGACGGCGAGACGTCCGCGATGCGTTCGGCCACGTCGCCGACGTCGGTCGTCACGACCGGCACGTTGCAGGCCATCGCCTCCTTGACGGAGTTCGGCGACCCCTCGCTCTTGGAGGGGAGCAAGAGCACGTCCGCCGCGTTGTAATAGGTGGACATCTCGTCGTGGGGCACCCCGTACACGCTCTGGAGTTCGACGAGGCCGTCCACCTGCTTCGCGGCGGCCGTAACCACGCGCTCCGCCCGCGGGAAGTCCTTTACCTCGCGCGTCGGCGGGTAGGGAAAGAGGACGTGTTTGGCGTCCCGACTCCACCCGACTGCATCGCGCGCCTCGTCCTTCGGTTGGGGTGAGAACCGCGAGAGGTTGATTCCGTGGGGGATGACGTGACACGGGGCATCGAGTTCCGCCGCCATCGCGTCCGACATGACGATGACCGCATCGCAGTGACGTGCACAGCGTTTGCTCAACCAACCGTACTCGCCGAGCAGGTCCGACCCCCACAGCGAGAGCACGACGGGCAGTCGAAGTTGTGCCAGCGCCATCGGCGCGGTCAACCCGTAGTTCGCGTGTATCAGGTCGTAGTCTCCGAGGGAGTTCCGGAGGACCGTCGGGAGGAATCGCAGGTAATCCGTCGGCGTCCGGCGCGTGACCGATTCGCGGGCACGGTGGGTTCCCGGCGGCGCGAGTGTCTCTCCGTGGACGCCGCGCTCCGCGAGAACCCGCAGTTGTTCGTTGTAAAAGCGGGCGTCTGTATTCGTCACGAGGTTCAGCACCTGCAGTGACTCCTGCTGGGTGCTAGTCCTCGGCTGTGAAGTTCCTCTCGACACGTTGCCGAAGTCGATGGCCGTGTCGGCCTTTGTTATCCACCGCTTTCCCGGTTGCAGGAGTGGCGTACCGAAAAGAGTCGGTTTCGTTACCGGTGGGTCACCGCGACCGTCCGTTCGATGCGTTCCTTCGGAACCACGGCGGTCGTTGCGACATCCACGATGACGTCGGTGAGGTTCACCTTGTCCGAGAGGTACTCGTCCCGGCGTTTCCGGAGGCGCTCTTTCGCCGAATCGTCCGCGAGAATGATGAGCGCCTGTGAGAGAACGTCGTCGAAATCACGGAGGTTGTGGATGAGTCCTTCGCGTTCGAGCTCGACGAAGTTTCCCATGTCCGACTCGCCGACGAAGGAGTTCGACCGAATCGCGGGCGTGCCGAGCAGGGCCGCCTCCGTCACCATCGTCTGGGTGTCGGCGACCAGCAGGGACGCCTCCGCCAGCGCGTCGTGGAGCAGTGCGGGGTGGAGGTCGAACTCGTGCGATTCGCCGGGGGCCGGGTTACCCCCTTCGTCGGAGACGAACACCGTGACGTGCTCCGAGAGGGCCGAAACGAGCTCCCGCCGTTTTTCGGGCGAGAACCCGGTGTGGCCGACGTCGTGGTGGGACCCGAAGGCGTTGAACCGCACGATGGCGTACTCTTCGTCCGGGCCGACCCCGAGGCGGTCCCGAATCGTCGGGTCGGGTTCGTACACGTCCGGGTGGAGATAGGCGAGTTCCTTGAACCCGCGGAACTCGTAGTGGTTCGCACCGAGGTCCTTGCCGAAGGTGTGCGGCGTGAGGAACGTGTCCACGAACGGCCGGGCGGCGATATGGTCGAACGTCGTCGGTTCCGAGTCGGCGACGACGACGACCGGCGTCCGCGACATCGCACCGGCGTGGGCGGCGTAGGACCCGACGCCGAAGATGAGGTCGGGGTCGTATCGACGGGTCCGCCGGAATATCTGGACGTAGTGCTGTGGCAGTTCGCGGAACAGCGAGTACTTCGTCGTCTCGCACTTGCCGTAGATTTCGTGCGGGAGGTCGTGGTACTCCAGCAGGGCGCGGGTACAGCCGTAATCACGCCCGAGGACGAGCACGTCGTGACCTTGCTCTTGCAAGTCCTCTATCGCGTGCCGATAGAGGTGAACGTGCGCGGGCGTGTTGGTGAAGAACAGGTATCTCATCCTCGGACGAACTGGTATGCCCGTTTGGCGGCGTCCATGGTCGTGCCGCTCGATTCGACGAGGTAGTAGGGAACGAGGTCGGCACCGAACTTCGCCTTGTACCGACACAGCCGTTCCGTGTTCGCGCCCATCAGGTCGTACGTCGTTACCGACTCGACGGGCGGGTCGTCCACGATGTCCTGAATGATGCGCCAGTGGACGAGGCTGTTCACGCTGGTGCCCTCGTACACCGAGCGGGCACCGCCCTGCCAGAAGTACGCGGCGTCGTTGGAGTAGAGGGCGGTGATGCCGGTCAGATAGTTCCCGTCGTCGTCGCGGGCGACGTAGGTCTGGGCGGCGTCACCCAGCCCTTCCCAGAGGTCGCGGACGTAGTTCCACGACAGGCCGAGGGTTTCGTCCTGTTCGTCGTACCGCTCGACGGTGTGTTCGAACACGTCGCGCGCGCCGTCGGTACCCTCGCGGGTGACGGTCACGTCGAGGTCCTCGGCGTCGCGGATTTCTCGCCGGAGGCTCTTGCTGAACGATTTCTTCACGGCGTCGGCCGTGGTCGATTCCAAGTCCAATTCGTACGTGAAATAGGGTTCGACGCTCAGGTCGCCCCACGAGTAGGGTCGGGGGTCGCCGTAGTCGGTGCCACAGATCATGCGAAACAGGGTCAGCCCGGACTCCATCTGTTCGCCCACGCGCTGTGCCATGGGTGAATCGAAACCGACTCGCGCTAGCCGTCCAGTGTAGTCGGTTCGAATCCGGTCGAGCACCGTCTCGGTGAACTCGCGGTTGACTTTCTCCTGTTTCCGTCGCTTCGGACTCGTGGGCATCAGTATCGGTCCCAGCCGCGGAATCGCCATGCCCGGCGGCGGCGACATCGCGGCGGTTCCAAGCGGCCCGTTCCGAACGACGACCGGGAGCAGGGCGATAGCCTGCTGTCCCTTGAATCCCCCGTACAGGTGGAGTTCCCCCGGCGCGTGGCGCTCGATTGCGGTCAGCGCGGCCGGTCGGTGAAACACCTCGAACCCGTCGCTGGGGAGTGCATCGTCCCATTCTGTAATATCTAAACGTTCGACTCTCATTCGTCGTCTCGCCAGTCGATAACGGCGGTTTTCACTTTGTTATCCCCCACCTGCCGACGAGAAGGCACCACGGAACGGCAGGTAGGCCGTCGCTACGACGAACGGGAGAGACCTATCGACTTCATAATCGCGCGACTCATCGACCGTGGACGCTCGCCGTCCCGGTTCGACTCTTGGAAGCGGTGCCGATGCGGTCGGCGAGTTCGCCCGGCGGACCGACCCACGCACCGCGCTCTATCGCGGACTCGATGAGGCGACGATAGAGGCGTCGGTGACCGGGGAACTCGTCGGCGAACATGCGCGGGTGCCACAGCACCGTCATCACGGCGTCGTTCTCGGCCGCTTCGTCCAGCAGGTCCTCGCACGCTTCCCACGCCGCCTCGAAATCGTCACCGGGGTCCGGCACCGCGATGTCCATCATCGTGAGCGGGAAGACGACGAAATCGTCGTCGAAGGGGCGTTTCACTCCGTAGCCGTGGTCGAACCCGTACTCGGAACTCGACCCGAGGGTCGCGTCGTACTCCAACCCGATGTCGCGGTGGTGCTCCCACGTCGAGTCGGCGCGGTTCAGGTGGTGTTGCCGACCGCCGCGAACCCGGTGGCCGAGCGCGGCCTCCAGCGCCGTCTTCTGGTCCCGGAGGGCTTCCGGGTCGTCGTAGGAGTCGTACGAGCCGTGAAGTCCGACCTCCCACCCGCCGTCGTCGAGGTCGTGGAGCACGTCGAGGATGGCCGTATCGAACAGGTCGTACCGACCGAGGTGTTCTATCCAGTAGCGCGGGGTGAGCCAGTCGTCCGGCGACTTCTGGAAGATGGACTCCTCTTGGAGGAAGTAGAACGCCGAGCGCACGCCGAGCGACTCCTCCAGTTCCATTATCTCCTCGAACTGCCACCACGGATTCACGCCGGGGGCGAGCGCCGAGAGATGGCTCGGGTCGCGGTCCTTCAGCGCGTAGTACGGGGCCTGCAGTCGCTTGTACGGTCTATCTACGTCGTGGGTCAAACACAGTTCGAATTCATAGCCGGGTAACATCGGAAAGCACCTCCACGATTCGTTCGGCCGCGTTCCCATCGCCGTAGGGTGTGGGCTTCTCGGTTGGCGTCGTCGCGTCGGAGAGCGCGGTTCGAATCGCGCCCTCGTCCGCGCCGACCAACGTGTTCCACCCGCTCTCGACCGTCTCGACCCACTCGGTCTGCTCGCGGAGCGTGACACACGGGGTGTCGAGGAAGAACGCCTCCTTCTGGACGCCGCCCGAATCGGTGGCGACGACCGTCGCGGCGTCGAGCAGGGCGACGAACTGCCGGTAGCCGACCGGTTCGGTGAGCGTCAGTCCGCGTTCCGCCCGTCCGTACAGGCCGAACTCCTCCAGTCGGGCGACCGTCCGGGGGTGGGCGGGCAGGACGACCGGACGTGGGTCCGAAACCAGCGCGTCCACGATGGCTTCCAGTTTATCGGGGTCGTCCGCGTTCGTGTCCCGGTGGACGGTGGAGAGGACGAACTCCCGGTTTGCCACGCCGAGCTCGGAGAGGACGTCCGTGTCCGCCCGGTCGCGCGCCCAGAGCAGGGCGTCGTAGCCCACGTCGCCGGAGAAATGAACGCCGTCGGTGATTCCCTCGCCGTCGAGGTTGTTTTCGGCGTCCGGCGAGGGGACGAACAGCAGGTCGGCGGCGTGGTCGGTGAGGACGCGGTTCGTCTCCTCGGGGATGTCGCTCCCGCTCCGCATTCCGGCCTCGACGTGGGCCAGCGGCGGGTCCATCTTCGAGGTGGCGATGGCCGCCGCGAGCGTGGAGTTGGTGTCGCCGTAGACGAGCACGGCGTCGGGGTCTTCGTCTTCTATCTCCGCTTCCAGCCCGGCGAGCATCGCGCCGGTCTGTCGCCCGTGCGTGTCGGACCCCACGCCGAGGTTGGTGTCCGGGAACGGGATGGACAACTCCTCGAAGAACACGTCCGACATGTCCTCGTCGTAGTGCTGGCCGGTGTGGACCAACACCTCTTCGTGGTCCTCGCGGAGGACGCGGGAGACGGCGGCGGCCTTGACGAACTGCGGGCGCGCACCGACGACTGTCAGCACCTTCATTCTTCGTGCACCTCCAAGTCCGCGTTCTCCTCCCTGTCGAACGCCATCGCCAGTACGATACAGAGGCCGCCGAGGAGCGTCGCGGCGAGTCCGTCGCTCGACTTCCGTTTCCGCCGAACCATCGAGAGCAACCCGGTGGCGGTTCCGAGCGCCCCGAGGCCGTACAGGAACGCGAGCGGGTGGAAATCCCGGACGAGGTACTTCGCCTTCAGTCGCCAGAGGAAGCTCCACAACAACAACGCGGAGAGCTTCGGGATGAACGTCGAGTAGCGAATCGTGCTCTGCTCGTCGCCGTAGACGGCGGGCATCGTCACGTCGGCGACCCGCATCTCGTGGACGTTCAAGCGAACCAACAGGGCGTTGGCGAAGCCGTAATCGTCGTACACGTCCTCGATGTCGAGTTCGGAAAGCGCCCGCCCCGAAATCGCGGTGTAGCCGTTCTGCGGGTCGACCATCCCCCAGTAGCCGCTGGCGACCTTCGTGAGGAAGGTCAACAGCCAGTTGCCGAAGCTCCGCCACGCCGACATCCCCTCGCGGAACCCCGGCGTCGAGAGGCGGTTCCCCTTCGTGTAATCGGCCCGGCCATCGACGACGGGTTGGATAATCCGCTCCAACATCTCCGGGCGCATCTGGCCGTCACCGGCCATCACCGCCGTCACGTCGATGTTCTCCTCGTGAGCGCGACAGTAGCCCGTCTTGATGGCCGCGCCGACGCCGCGGTTTTCCGTGTGGCGGATCGGCACGACGCGCTGGTCGAACGATGTCCGGCCGTCGCCCGCCGACCCGCCGTCGGCGACCGCTTCGGACCGCTCGGCGTGGGACCGTATCTCCTCCCATGTTCCGTCCGTCGAGCAGTCGTCGACGGCGTACACTCTATCGACGAACGCGGGAACGGTGTCGATGACCCGTCCGACGAGTCCCTCTTCGTTGTACGCCGGAACGACGACGGCGACGGTGTTTCCCTCGTACAATTCAGTCACCTCCGATGGTGTAGACGCGGTGGTCGGTCCACGAGAGGTCGAGGGAGTTACGGCCGTCCACGACGACCATCGGGTCGAACCCGGCCCAGTCGATGCCCGCGAACTCGTCGTGGTCCGTCACCAGCACCGCCGCGTCGAAGTCGTAGTCGGCGAGCGCTTCGAGCGGCAGTTTCGTCGCGTCGAAGCCGTCCGCGTTCGGGAGCACCGGATCGGCCGCGAACACGTCCGCACCGCGCTCGGTCAGGTCGGCACAGATGGGTCGGGCCGGGGCCGCTCGCGTCTCCTCGACGCCGGGGCGGTAGGTCAGTCCGAGGACGAGCACCCGTGAGTCCGACACGGACTTCTCTTCCTCGGATAGCAACTCCGCGACCTTCTCCACCGTGAACGCGGGCATCGAATCGTTCACCTCGCGGGCGGTGGTCAGCAGCGGGAACTCCTCGTCGAACTGCCGGATGAGGAAGTACGGATAGTACGGAATGCAGTGACCGCCGACGCCCGGACCCGGTTTGTGGATGTCACAGAACGGTTGGGTGTTCGCCGTCTCGATGGCTTCGTTGACGCTGATGTCCGCCGCGTCGGCTATCTTGGCGAGTTCGTTCGCCAGCGCGATGTTGACGTCGCGGTAGACGCCCTCGAACACCTTCACGGCCTCCGCGGTGGTCTCGTTCGGCACGGCGATAACCTCGTTGGCGGTGAGTTCGCCGTAGACGAGTTCCGCGACGCGCGTGCTCTCCTCGTCCACGCCGCCGACCACCTTCGGGTAGGCACCCCGTATGTCCTGCAGCGCGCGCCCGCTGGACGTTCGTTCGGGACAGACCGCGACGCCGAACTCCTCGCGCGACAGGTCGCTCTCCGCCTCCAGCATCGGAAGCAGGAGGTCCCGGGTCGTCCCCGGTGGCACCGTGCACTCGACGACCACGAGGTCGCCGGGCGTGAGTCCCGCGGCGATGCTCTCCATCACGGACTGGAGGATGGCGAGGTCGGGTTCGTCGTCGTCGGTTATCGGCGTCGGGACGATGGCGACGTGAATCGTCGCGTCCCGCGCCGCTTCGGTCGGCGATTCGACCGCGCTGAGCGCCCCCGCCGCGACCGTTTCCGAGACGAGTTCGTCCAATCCGGGTTCGCGCTGGACGTGACAGTCGCCGCGATTGACGGCCGACACCACGTCCGGGTCGATGTCCGCACCGACGACGTTCCCACATGTTTCCGCGTACACCGCCGCGAGCGGCAGGCCCATCTTTCCGAGGCCGTACACGGCGACCGGAATGTCGCCGGACAGAAACGCCTCGCGCTGTTCTTCGGTCGTCGCGTCGCTCGCGTAGAGTGTCGTCTGCTCCCGGAGGCTCACCCGAGATGCACCTCCCGTTCTTTGGGGCCGGACGCCAACCCGTCGATCTCCCGCGCGACTTCGAGGACGCGGAGACCGTCTTCGCCCGTGACGACCGGCGTCGAATCGTTCTTCGCGCTCCGCACGAACGACCGGAGTTCGTTCTTCAGCGGTTCGCCGTTCTCGACGGTCGGCCGCTCGATGATACTCTCGTGGCGGTAGCGGAGGTCGCCGTTGTCCTCGATGTACTCCGGCATGGAGTGGCGGTGAATCTCGACCGACTGGTTCGTGTAATCGACGTTCACCCGGCACTCCGCCGCCGTGATGGAGAGCTTTCTGACCTTCTCCTGTGTCACCCGACTGGCCGTGAGTCCGGCGACGACGCCACCGTCGAACTCGATGCTCGCGCTCGCATAGCGGTTGTCCCGCGTCCCGACCGCGGCGACCGAGGAGATGTCGTCGTCCACGAGCGACAGGAGCACGTCGATGTCGTGTATCATCAGGTCCATTACGGCGCTCACGTCCACCGCTCGTCCTTCCGGCGGCGGGCCGAGTCGCTGGGCGTCGATGGCGATGATGTCGAGTTCAGAGACGATTTCGGAGAGCGTTCGAATCGCCGGGTTGAACCGCTCGATGTGCCCGACCTGTATCGTCACGCCCGCGTTCTCCGCCCGCGAAATCAACTCGACTCCCTCGTCCGGGTCGGCGACGAACGGCTTCTCGACGAGGACGTCGACCCCCCGTCGATGCACTGCTTCGCCGTTTCGTAGTGATATGGGGTCGGGACGGCGATGGAGGCGACGTCCGCGGCGCGGATGGCCGTCTGCATGTCGACCGCTTGCGTCCCGTGGTTTCGGGCGACTTCCGCCGCGTTGGCCTCGTCCACGTCGTGAATCCCGACGAGGTTCACCTCGGGGAGTTCGCTGTAGACGCGAGCGTGGTGGCGGCCCATGCTTCCGACGCCGATGACGACTGCGTTCGTTGGTTCACTCATAACTTTTGATAGCGGATGCGATGGTTCGCACGTCGTCCCCGACAGTCCGGGGTGAACGGGGAGCGAGAGAACGTTCCCCGCCATCTGCTCCGAAATCGGGGCATCGTGGTCGACGTGCTGGTATGCTGGCTGTTCGTGAATCGGCGTCGGGTAGTAGACGCCCGTCCCGACGCCCTCCGATTCGAGGTGTTCTTGGAGACCGTCCCGGTCGTCCGCGCGAATCGTGTACTGGTGGTACACGTGACGGCAGGCGTCCGGTTCGATGGGCGGTTTGACGGCCGCGTCGCGGAGACGGTCGGTGAGATACGCCGCGTTGGCGCGTCGCGCCTCGTTGTACTTCGGCAGGCGCGACAGCTGCACGCGACCGATGGCCGCGGCCATGCTCGTCATCCGGAAGTTGTGACCGAGGCGAACGTGGTCGTAGCCGCCGTTCGCCGTGCGGCCGTGGTTGACGAAACTCGCCGCGCGCTCCGCGACGTCCCGACGGTCGGTCGTCACCATTCCCCTTCTCCCGTGGTCATGTTCTTCGTCGGGTAGAAGGAGAAACACGCCGCGTCGCCGAACGACCCGACGGTGCGACCGTCGTACTCCGCGCCGTGCGCTTGCGCGGCGTCCTCGACGAGCGCGAGGTCGTGGGTTTCCGCGATGTCCCGGAGGTGGTCCATCTCGGCTGGCAACCCGTAGAGGTGCACCGCGAGAATCGCGTCGGCCTCGTATTCCCGGACCGCCTGCTCCGTCGCGTACGGGTCGAGCGTGTACGTCTCCGGGTCGATGTCGGCGAAAACCGGCTCCGCACCGGCCAGCCGAATGGCGTTGGCGCTGGCGACGAACGAGAAGGGGGACGTGACCACCCGGTCGCCCGGTCCGATACCGAGCGCCGCGAAAGCGGCGTGGAGGGCGGTCGTCCCGTTGCTCGTGGCGACGCCGAACTCGGTGCCACAGAAGGCCGCGAACTCGTCCTCGAACTGCCGGACTTCCGGCCCGTCGGCGAGTTGGCCCTCCTCGATGCACGCGACGGTCGCTTCTATCTCCTCGCTTCCCATCTCCGGGTCGGCGATGGGAATCACAGATCGTTCCCCCCGGCGAGCGATTCGGGAAGCGGGCGGATTTCGGCTGGCGCGCCGACCGCGAGCGTCTCCGGCGGTACGTCGTCCGTCACGACGGCACCGGCGGCGACGAACGACCCGGCACCGACCGTGACGCCGGGAAGGAGGGTCGCGTTCGCCCCGACGGAAACGTCGTCTTCGAGCGTCGGGCCTTCGAGGTCGGCCGACTGTCGAATCGGATACGGGTCGTTCGTGAACGTGGCCGCCGGGCCGACGAACACGCGGTTTCCGATGGTAGTGTTCGTCGGAACGTACACGTTCGTCTGCATACTTACGTGCGAGCCGATGGTCGTTTGGCCGTCGATAACCGTGTTAGTGCCGACGATAACGTCATCGCCGATGGTCGTCTCTTCCCGGACGAGCGCGCCGTGACCGGTCGTGAAGTCGTCACCGATAGTTACGTCGTCGTAGATGACCGTTCCCGACCGGATGGTCGCACCGTCGCCGATGACCGGCGACGTCGAATCGTCCGAATAAGCGTATCCGACCGTCGCGTCCGGGTGGACGGTCCGGTCGTGGCTCCGCGATTCGGTCATGGACGACCACCCCAGCGGAGACACGATTCACAGGGCGTGTCAGTGGATGGTAGTGAGTTCATAGGTTGAGTCGTGAATCGCCCGATTCCGCCGCGTACGCGACGGACAGGCGTTATCCTTCATGCCCTACCTGTCCTCTTTGTTATACGCTCCTTGGCGGCGGGTAGTTCGGGACTAGCCCGTTCACGGGCGGTTACCGCACCGAAATCCGCGTTACGCCTCCGGGAACGCGCGGTATGAACGAATAGACGGAATGTATGGGGAGGCTACCCCGAACAGCACCGTGGTAACAAAGTGGGGAAGCGGTGATTGCCGGTGTATGCGGTGGTGGCATCCGTGACCACAGGGTGGTCGCGTACTCGAATGGGGGTGTATTGGTTTCGATGAGCGAGCGACTGCTGTCTTCACACAATGGCTAGTTCCGGACTCTCACAGGACCAAGTGTTCGAGGTTCTCAAGAGTCCACGACGGCGCTACGCGCTCTACTACTTGCGGCGGGAAGGAGGTGTCGTCGACCTCTCCGACCTGACCGACCAAGTGGCCGTGTGGGAAAACGACACCACGCTGTCGGGGCTGACGAGCGAACAGCGAAAGCGCGTCTACATCTCGCTCTATCAGACTCACCTTCCGAAGTTGGACGACGCGGGTATCGTCGAGTACGACCGCGATGCGGGGACGATTTCGCTCTCACGGCGCGCCCGCGAACTCGATACGTACCTCGGCGACGTTTCCCGGCCCGCGATTCCGTGGGACCGGTACTACCTCGCGCTCTCGCTCGGAAGCATCCTGCTCGTTCTCGGCGTGTGGTTCAACATCTACCCGTTCACGCTGGTTTCGGGCATCGCCACTGCCATGATAATTCTCATCGCGTACGGGGTTTCGGCCATCGGGCAGTACCTCTACTACCGGCGCCGAACCGTGCAGGGACTACCGCCGGAACTGCGGCGAGCGGAAGGCCAATAAAAGGCCGTCTACTGTCGGTGTTCGACGTTGCAAACGGCGTCCGGGTCAGCGAGGATGAACGCGTCGTCGCGGAGCATCTCCGTGTCCTTCGGAAGGAACATGAGACGGCCGCGTCCGTCCCGACGCGCGCGGATGACGTCCCATTCGTCCATTTCGTAGCCGAGGTCTCCTTCGAGGTCGGGGTCCGCGGGGACTCGCTCCCAACGCTGTTGGTTCATCAGTTCCCTCCCGACCCCACGGAGATGCGCGCGTTGCCATCGATGCGAAGTCGCTTGAGATCGCCCGAGAAGCGGTAGCCGTCCTTGCCACCGAACACTTTGCCCTTCACGCGGGTGCCGTGAACGGTGTCGTGCTTGTTTACCGACCCGAGGGCGCGGGATTTCGTGACGTCTCCGCCGACGTCGAACGAGTAGCTGTTGGAACCCTTGTTCACGCTTCCGTCGATGACGATGGTTTTCGGCAGGCCGAGTTTACCCGGTGTGACTCGCTCGCCGTTGAAGAAGACGGTCGCGTTGCCGTCGAGGCTGAAGCTGGCGAGCGTGCCGGAGAACCGGTAGCTGTCGGTGCCGCCGGCGACGGACCCCTTTGCGATACCGTGCTTGAGACTGTCGTCGCCGTCCTTCGACGCACCGCGGTCGGTCGACTTCTTGACCTTTCCGGCGACCTCGAACTCGTAGGAGGCGGGCGCACCGGAGTTCGAACTGGAGATGCTGATGACGTTCGGAAGGCCCTGTGCTTTGGCCTGCTTTTTCATGGTCATCTGCTTACGGTTGCCGGAGCTACCGCCCGCACCGCTCGCGGCCTGTTTCGCGGTCATCGGGACGCCCTTGGGCGGGGTCGGGTCCGCGTTACCGCCGGTTCGCGTGTTCGTCTTAGTGACCGACCCGCCGTGGGCGGTCGAGATGGAGCCGACGATATCGCAGTTCCGGAGGTGGGTTTCGCCGTACCACGACCAGACCCCTCGCGTGTTCTTCGAACCGGGGGCGGAACAGCCGACGCCGCAGGCTTGGTTCCCGCGCGTATCGACGACGGTATTCGTCACGTTGCAGGGTCGCGCCTTCGCGTTGAGGCGGACGTTGGCGATGGTGTTGGCCTTGAAGTACGAGGACTCGACGTGGAGGTTACCGCCGTAGCCGCGCGCACCGGGACCGCTCCCGTACAGGCCGTTGTCTATCATCTTCGCCACGTGGATGTTGCGGAAGGTGATCGTGCCGCGGTGGGGGAGGTTCGCGTTGACCCAGATACCCCCGCTTTTCGTCCGGGCGACCTGCCCGTCACCCATGTAGACGTTCTCGACCAGTCCGGTGCCGTTCGCGTCGGAGACGCCGGGAACCATGAGGTAGTGTCCGCCGGGGTGCGTGCCTTTGAACCCGACGTTGCGAATCTTCCAGCCCGAACCGCGGGTCTGAACCATTGCGGATGCGCCGTCCGCTGTCATGTCGATGAGGACGTTCTCGAACGTCTCGCCGTCGCCGACAGTGATGACTTTCGTATCACCCGCGGGGACGGTAATGGTTCGATACTGCTTCGCGTTCGCCGCGCCCGCCGCCGCGAACGCCGCAGCTGTCGCTCCGGCGAATTTCAGATACGAACGTCGGTTTAACAGACTATCGTCTGGTGTATCGCATACCGCTTCGTCGCGTGCCATGGATTCAATGCCACATTACCAATTTAAATAGATTCCGATTCAGTCTCAATGCAGAAGCGTGTGTTTAAAAGCCGTTGGTGTCGGGAATCCGTGAGGATAATGGTGTCGTTTCTTCCCGGAAACGGCACGTTACCGGGCGAGAAACGCGGCTACGGCCAGCAAATCAGCCAAAATTCGTCAAATCGTCGTTAGAATCGTTTGCTCAGTTGCCGTTCGCAGCTTGCTTCGCAGTTCGCGGGACCTTCTTCGGAACCTTCGTCTTCGGCTTGCCGCCGACGTTCTTCGTCGCAACGTTTCCGCTCGTCGGGCCTTTGACCCGCGAGTTCTTCACTTCGACCTCGCCGCCGTGGAATCCGCCGTTCACCGCGTCGTATTCGGTGACCTTCACGTCGCAGTTCTTCACGGTGATCGGGACGTACCAGCCCCAGATTCCGCGCTTGTTCGGTCCGTTCGGGTGGTGGACCGGTGCGCCGTTGTCCTCGATGACGGTGTTCTTCACGTACGACCCCGGCGTACCGAGGCGGACGTTGGCGATGTCGTTATTCGCACAGTAGCAGCCTTCGACTTTGACGGGACCGCCTGACCCAGCCCCGTGCGCCGCACCGGGACCGCTCCCGTACAGACCGTTGTTCGCATACTTCTGGATGTTGACGTTACGAAGCGTCAATTCGCCCTCGTGGGGCGTGTTCGCGTCAACCCACAGTCCGCCGGGCTGGGCCTCGTTGGCGCTGTTCGTCTCCGCACCGTCGCCCATGTACACGTTCTCGATGGTTCCCTTGCCGCCCGACGAGACGCTCGGGATGATGGTGAAGAAGCCGAAGTTCGTCGCGCCACAACCGCCTTTAAATCCGACGTTGCGAATCGTCCAGCCGCTCCCGGAGGCGCGGATCGTCGCCGCCGCGCCCGGAGCGCTTTGGTCGATGAGCTTGTTCTCGAACGTCTGCCCATCTCCGACCGTAATGGATTTCGTCTGGCCAGCGGGGACGGTAATCGTTTCATACTCGCTCGCACTGACGCGGCCACCCGCCACGCTGAGACCGACAGCGGACGTTACCGTCGCGCCAGCAGCTTTCAGGAAGGACCGCCGATTACGCTCGAATTTCTCACTGGTTTCGGTTCGCTCGTGTGTCGTTTGGTCGCGTGCCATTGCAGGTTCAATGCTATCTTACTGATTTAAGTACGTTCCGATTCCAGCTCAATGCCTGCTTGCGAATTTAAATGTAGCGGCCGATTCGCGTGGTGAGACGAGTGGGCCGCTGACGGGGGAGATTTTTAGGGGCGGTGCAGTCCGACTATATACCGAAATCGGAGTAATCATCGTCGAATCGGAGAAACGTGGTATTGAGTCGCATACTCACTGTTGGGTGTCCTCTGATGCTTAATTCGGGGAGTACGACCCGACTATACCGCCGGAAACCCACGCATAACAAAGGACGCAGGTGCGGTTTCTCGAAATAGCATGGACTGTCAGATGCAGACCCTTCTCATCGGCATCGACGCGGGGTGCCGGTCCGTCCTCGAACCCCTGTTCGAAGAGGACGCGCTGCCGCACCTCGCATCGATCTTCGACGAGGGGTCATCCGGACCACTGGAATCACAACTTCCGCCGTGGACGCCGAGCGCGTGGCCGTCGCTGTACACCGGAGTCAATCCCGGCAAACACGGCGTGTTCGGCTTTCTCCACTTCGACGGCTACGACTGGGACGTCATAAACGCCAGTCGCGTCCGCGAGTACACGCTTTGGGAACTGTTGGACCAACACGGACTGTCGAGCGTCGTCGTCAATGCACCCGTCACGCACCCGCCGCGCGAAATCGACGGCGCGATACTGCCGGGATACACGGCACCCGAGAACCCGACGTGTCACCCGGAGGGACTCCTCGACGACGTTCGGGACGAAATCGGCGGCTATCGCGTGTATCCCCCGCGAAACCTTCCCGACGATGAGTCGGTCGAATGGTATCGCCGCCTCACGCGCATGCGCGGTGATGCATTTCGATACCTCACGGACCGGTTCGACCCCGACTTCGGCTTCGTTCAGTTCCAGAGCACCGACACGCTGTTTCACGAACACCCCGGCGACGACGAAATCGTCCGCGCCGTCTACGAGGCGGTGGACGAGCAGGTCGGGAAGATTCTCGACGCCTGTGACCCCGAAACGGTCGTCGTCGCCAGCGACCACGGTATCGGCGAGTACACCGGCTACGAATTCCGGGTCAACGACTTCCTGCGCGAGGAGGGGTACGTCGAAACGGCCCGCGGCGGCGAAGGCATGCCGTCGTGGTCCACCATCGCGGGCAACCAACTTCAGCAGGGCGAGGAGAGTTCCGCGCGCGAACAGGGTGTCGCCGAACGAGGACTCGCCCTCGCCGCGAAAGTCGGCATCACGAGCCAGCGAATCGGTGCCGTCCTCGAACGCGCCGGGTTGGACGCGTTCGTCGCGGAGCGCGTTCCCGAGGACTTCATCCGGGCGGCGACCGAACAGGTCGATTTCCCCAACTCCGTCGCCTACATGCGCGACCGAATCGAGTGCGGCGTTCGACTCAACGTCGAAGGCCGCGACCCGAACGGCGTCGTCTCGCCCGATCAGTACGAGTCGATTCGCGCGGAGATAATCGAAAAGCTCCGCGGCGTCAGGACGCCCGACGGCGACCACGTGTTCGAGACGGTTGCCCCGCGCGAGGAGTTCTTCACCGGACCGTACAGCGCCGACGCCGTGGA
>NZ_MEIH01000079.1:0-13273 GCF_001723155.1 Haladaptatus sp. W1 | reverse complement strand
ATGGTCGTCTCGGCGACCCCTCTCGACGAGGCACGCGGTTTGCGTCGAGATGTCGGCGAGCGGCCGCGACCCGGCGGATTACTCGTCCTCGAAGTCGAGCGAGACGCTGTTGATGCAGTAGCGCTTTCCGGTCGGTTCCGGGCCGTCGTCGAAGACGTGGCCGAGGTGGCCGCCGCAGTTCGCGCAGACGACTTCGGTTCGGACCATGCCGTGGCTGGTGTCTTGTCGCGTCTCGACGTTCTCCTTCGGCACGTCGTAGAAACTCGGCCAGCCACAGTGGGAATCGTACTTCGTGTCCGAATCGAACAGTTCCGCGCCGCATCCGGCACAGACGTAGGTGCCGTCGTCCGTTCGGTCCAGATGCTCGCCGGTGTGGGGACGTTCCGTTCCCTGCTCGCGGAGGACGTGGTATTCTTCGTCCGTCAGTCGCTCGCGCCACTCCTCGTCGCTCTCCGGGGTGTCGGATGGCCGTTCGCTCATGGTCACACCTAGCGACTGCTGGGGGATAAACTACCTGTACGACGAACCGGTGGGGCCAGCAAATTCATAGCACGGCAGGGGGAATATGGGAAACGGAATGAGTTTGACGACCGAGCAGGGCGTCATCGGACGCCTCGAAGGAGAAGAATGCCACTGGTGTCCCGACGGAGAGTTGGTTCGAGACACCTACAAAGGAAACGAGGCGGTCGTCTGTGACACCTGCGAGACGCCCGCCGCCCAAATCTGGTAGTTCCGCACGCACCGAACGCGATTGCGGACCCCGCTTTTATCACCCATTTATTTCTACGAATGACGGACGGAAACCGCGAATCGGTCCTCACTGAACTTGATTCCGGAGGTCGTCGTACGAACTCGCCTCGGTCACGTGTGCGACGTTTTCGGCCACGATATCCGCCAAGCGGGAGTAGTATTCGGGCGTGTGTCCCGCCATGTGCGGCGTGATGAGGACGTTCTCGAAGGTCCACAGCGGGTGGTCCTCCGGCAGGGGTTCCGGGTCGGTCACGTCCAGCGCCGCCCCGCGGATGTGGTTGCCTCGGAGCGCCGAGACGAGCGCGTCCGTCTCGACCACCTTGCCGCGGGCGATGTTCACCAGCACGGCGTGGGACGGCAGGGTGTCGAACGCCGCGGCGTCGAGTAGCCCGCGCGTGTCGTCCGTCAGCGGGCAGGCCAGCACGAGGTAGTCCGTCCGGACGAGCGCGTCGTGCAGGTCGTCGAAGCCGACCACCTCGTCGGTCGGGCCGCCCTTTTCGGGCGAGTAGCGGACGCCGACCGTCTCGACGCCGAACCCGTCCAACCGCTCCACGATGGCCTGGCCAATTGCGCCCAACCCCACCACTGTCACGGTACTCCCCTGTAGTTCGTGGGCCTGAAAGTGCCGCCACTCGCGGCGCGACTGCTGTCGCCCGGCGCGGAGGAACTTCCGCGTGAAGGTCAACATCGCGCCGACGACGTGCTCCGCGATGTTCGGACCGTGGACCCCCGAGGCGTTCGTCACCGCGACACCCCGTGATTCGAGGGCGTCGAGCGGCAGGTGTCCCGTTCCGGCGTAGGCACACGCGAACAGTTCCATGTTTTCGGCGTGGGCGAGCAGGGACTCGTCGATGGTCATCCCGGTCACGATTTCGGCGTCGGCGATGTACTCGCGCTCCTCGTCGGGAGTCGTCGCGTGCAGGATTTCGTGATTCGGCAGGCGCTCGCGGAGTTCGTCGGCGTAGTCCGATACCGGCATGCCGTGGGTGCCCCGGCGGAGGACGAGCACCGTCGGGGAGTCGTTCGTCCGCGCGTCGTTCGAATCGGTCGCCGAGTCGGTAGTGGGGGACGAGTCGGTCGCGTGGTCGGTCATACGCCCGGGTTCTCGTCGGAGGGAAATAGAGGTGGTCGTTCAGGCAGTCCGTGGGGTCCTCCCACGACCGCGACGACAGCGCCCCGTCAGAGGCCGAAGTAGACTCCATCAGAGGCCGAAGTAGACAGCAATCGTGATCGGCGTGACGACGGCGAGTATCAACTGGAGCAGGATGCCAACGCGGGCGAAGTCGGTGAAGTGGTAGCCGCCCGGTCGGTAGACGAACAGGTTCGTCTGATACCCCACGGGACTCATGAACGCCGCGCTGGCGGCGAACATCACGGCGAGCAGGAAGGCGAGCGGGTTCGTCCCGATTTCGCGGGCGGCGTTGATGGCGACGGGGACCATGAGCGCGACGGTGGCGTTGTTGCTGACGATGTTGGTGAGGACGACCGTCGCCACGTAGAACACGCCGAGAACGGCGACCGTCGGGAGGAACTGGGCAGACGTGGCGACGAGCGCGCCGAGGAGCGCGGCGGTGCCCGTGTTCTCCATGGCGATGCCGAGCGGAATCACGCCCGCGAGGAGAAAGATGACGGTCCAGTCCACGCCCTCGTAGAGTTCGGTCGGCGCGAGGGTACCGGAGAGGACCATCCCCACGACGCCCGCCAAGGCGGCGACCTGAATCTCCAACAGACCGAGCGCCGCCGACCCGACGACGGCCGCGAGGATGGCGATGGCGACGGGAATTTTGTCGTACCGGTAGTCCTCGCGCGGGATTTCCCGGGCGACGATGAGGTCGCGCGTCTCGGCCACGCGTTCCAGTTCGTCGGCGGGGAGTTGCAGCAACAGCAGGTCGCCGACGTTGAATTCGGTCTCGCGGACGCGCGGCAGTCGAACGTCGCCGCGCTGGAGGGCGACGAGCGTCGCGTCGTACCGCTGGAGTATCGTGCTCGTCTCGATGGTCTCGCCGATGAGCGCCGAATCGGTCGGAACGACGACTTCGATGAGGACGCTTTCCGCGTCGTCGCTCCGGGCCGGTTCCTCCGTGACCGCCGGTTCGCGGCCGACCGTGGGGAGCGGGTTCAACGCCTCCTCCTCGATGAGCGAGGTGAGGTCGGGCTGACTCGCCGAGATGAGAAAGTGGTCGTTCGGCTCCACCAACTCGTCCGAAAACGGCGACAGCACGGCGTCCTCGCGGAGCACTTCCTTCACCTCGCCGCCGAATCCCGCTTCGGCCGGAATGTCGGAGATGGGCGTCCCCACGAGCGGCGACGTTTCGGGCGCGACAAGTTCGGCGAGGTACTCCTCGACCTCGTACTCTTCGAGGAGCGTCTCGCGCGGCCTGACGCGCTCGGGAAGCAACCGCGGCGCGACGAAGACGAGGTAGAGCACGCCGGTGACGAGGACGACGATGCCGACGGGGGTGAACTGGAAAATGCCGAGCGAGCGACCCAACAATTGCTGTGCGAGGCCGCTCGCCAGCAGGTTCGTGGACGTGCCGATGAGCGTGAGCGTCCCGCCGAGCATGGCCGCGTAGGAGAGCGGAATCATCAGCTTCGACGGCGACGTGTTGCCTCGGTGGGCGAGGTCGGAGGCGAACGGGACCAGCAACGCGACGACGGGCGTGTCGTTGATGAATCCGGAGACGGACCCCGCGAGACCGACCGTTGCGAAAACCTGTTTGAACTGGCTGTCGCCGACGAGTCCCGCCACGCGATGGCCGAGCAGTTGCACCGCGCCCGTCCGCCGGACGCTCTCGCTGAGGATGAGCATGGCGAGGACCGTGATGGTCGCCTCGTTCGAAAATCCCGAGAGGCCGTCCGTCGGCGACACCTTCGTCCACGGCCCGAGAACCATGAGGAGGACGAGGACGATGAGCGCCGTCACGTCCACGGGGAACAGTTCCGTCACGAACAGGACGAACGCGACGAGGACGATTCCGAGGACGACGAGCATACTGTTCGTTATCGGTGGAATCGGGACACCTGTTTGAAGCGAAATCACCATTCGTACCCCCGTGGTCACGCGTCGCGCTGCTCACGTGCCACCCCACCGTTCATTCAGCGGTAGATGACAAATGGCTACCTCAATAGTTCGAGCGCTCCCGACAAAATCCATCGCGTCGTCGGATTGTCCTTTCCCCCTCCGACCGGCGGCGGGGAAATCGATTGAAGTCCGTGCTCGTCGAACGCATCGGTGACGATGTTCGACTCGATTCTCATTCCGACGGACGGCGGGAAAGCCACGGCGGGGGCCATCGAACACGGCCTTCGAATCGCCGAGAAAACCGGTGCGACGGTCCACGCGCTGTACGTCATCGACACGCCGCAACTGCAGGTGGGAAACGCCGACGAGGGACTGGCCACGCTCGTCGACCTGCTCGAAACGGAAGGGCAACGGGCGACCGCGGCGGTGGCTGAACGGGGGCGCGAGCGCGGCATCGACGTGACGGAAGCGATGACGTCGGGACTCCCGTTCCGGGAAATCCTCGACTACGCGGAGGAGCACGACATCGACGGCATCTCGATCGGGACGGGACACCGAGGCCGCATCGAACGCTACTTCGTGGGGAGCACGGCGCGCAAGGTCAACCGACTCGCCCGCGTTCCCGTGCTGACGGTTCGAAACGGGGACGACGTTCCCACGCCGGAGTACGAGAACGTCCTCTTGGCGGTCGACGGGACGCAAGGGTCCGAGCGCGCCATCGAAGTGTGCGCCGCGCTCGCGGCGGAGTACGACGCCTTCGTGCACGTCGTCTACGTCGTCGATTCGCGCATCGCCCGGTCGGGGTCGCTGGCCGAACTGATGAAAGACGAAGGGAACGGGGCGTGTGCCGATGCCGTCTCGCGGGTTCGGAGCGCGGGCGCGGACGCGAGACGGGAACTCCTCCGCGGACGACCGGCCGAGCAACTCCTCGACTACGCGGAGGAACACGACATCGACCTGCTCTCGATGGGGACCCACGGCCGGACGGGTATCGACCGGTTCGTGATGGGGAGCGTCGCGGAGACGGTGATTCGTCGCTCGGAGACGCCCGTGCTCACCGTGCGGGATTTGGGAGAAGTGTAGCGCTGTCGATTGGTTTTTGTCCTATCACCTCGACCGTTCGATAATGGCCGATTCGGGAGTTCGAATCCTACTCGACAGCTTCGTGCTCGGCGCGTTGCTTCTCTCGTCTCTTGGATTCATCGCGTTCCTCAAGGGCAACCTACTATTCGCGGTGTCGCTCTGGGCCATCGTCGTCTTCGCGGCCGTATTGCACGTCTCCCTCGGCCCCGAGATGCACGAACTCGACGACTCGCCCTCGTCGCCGATGCGAGACGTTAGCGATACGACCCCGACCGTCTCCACCGACGAACCATCCTCAACGTCGATTCGGGACGATAGCGATACGAACTCGACCGTCACTACCGACGACGCCCTTTCGACCCTCCGCCGTCGCTACGCCGACGGCGAGGTCAGCGAAGCCCAGTTCGAACGCGGCGTCGAGCGATTGCTGACCGTCGAGTCCGACAGGGACGAGGCCGTCGTCGCGCTCCGCAATCGGTACGCCCGCGGCGAACTGACCAACGAGCAGTTCGACCGGAAGTTCGAGCGGTTACGGGCGACGAGTACCGTCGAGAACGCCGAGGAATCGGTCGAACGGGGCGAATTCGCGTCCGAAAACGGGTGATCAGCTGACGGGTCGTCGAAATCGAGTGTTCGATGAGCCGTCGAAACCGAAGTCGGACGACCCTCCGAAAATGAGAGTTGGACGACAAGATACTTGGCGGCGTCCTCTGAACTGCCGCCATGGCCGGAATCCATATCGTCGTCCCGTGGTTCCTCGCGATTCCGCTCGCCCTCCTCTGTGCGGCGTGGGTGTACCGAGATGCCAAAGAGCGCCGGATGGACACCGCCGACATGTGGGCCGTCGGGATGTTCATCGGGTTCTTCATCCCGCCGTTCATCGGTGCCATCATCGTCTACGCGGTCTACCTCCGGAAGCGGAACCGGCGGCGCGGCGAACCGTACGCCGTCCCCGGACGGTGACGAACGGGGGTGTGCTACCGCTTCTCTATGCCGGGAAATCCTTATCTCCCGTTGTGGAGACTGTCGATTCGTCATGTCCGATTTCGATTCCGACCACGATATCTACCCGATGCCGCTCTTTCCCCAGTTGACGGTCTCGAACGTCGAGGAATCGACGGCGTGGTACGAGGCGTTGGGCTTCGACGTCATCTACTCGATGCCCGTGATGGCCCACGTCCGCTACCGAAAGTACGCGGACGTCATGCTCGTCGCCGATAGGTCCGAGGGAGACGCGGACGCGGAAACCACCCGGGGGAATGGCGTTGCCATCTATCTTACCGTGGAAGACGAGGCCATCGACGACGTGGCGGAGCGGGCCGAGGAAACGGGTGCGGATGTGGTCGCCCCGCCGCACGAAACCGGGTGGAACACGCGAGAGACGACGGTTCGAGACCCTGACGGCTACGAACTGGTGTTCTCCGAGCGCACCGAAACGGACCGTAGTTTCGAGGACGTCATGGGATCGTCCGACGCGTAAGCGACGGGGTCGGAACCCACACACCTCCGTGTCACCTGAAAGCTTATTCCGACCCGCGAGACACTCCGGTCGTGACGACCGGGAAACACGGGTGCGGTACAATCGCTCTGGGTCGGGACACGCGCCTCTCGAAGCGACTGCTCGTGGTCGCGGTCGGCCTGTTCGTCCTCACGTTCCTCGTCCACACGCCGCCATGGGTTTTCCCCGTGATGTTCACGTTCGGATTCGACCTCCGAATCCTCTTCCTGTTGGCGGCGATTCCCCCGCTTTTAGTCGCCTACTGGAACGACGGAATTCTCGTGAGCATCGCCCTCTCGACGGCCCCGACGCTGGGGTTTTTCGTCTCCATCGCCGCGTTCGACGCGGTGTTTCCGACTCCGACGCTGATGTGGGTGTCGGAACCGGGGTCTTTTGGGGAGTAGCAGTCGGTGTCCCGGCCTATCTCATCGGTGCGTTCGCTCGGCGAACCGTTTCGCCGCGGTGACGTCGAACGACACGCCTTTCCTCCCGCCCGAGAAAACGACGGCTATGGATAGAAAGCGGGAGCTTTCGAGCATCGACCTCGCCGCCATCACGCGGGAGTTGAACTCCTTCGAGGGCGCGAAGGTCGATAAGGCGTATCTCTACGGCGACGACCTGTTGCGCCTCAAGATGCGCGATTTCGACCGCGGTCGGCTCGAACTGCTCGTGGAAGTGGGCGAGGTGAAACGCGCCCACACCGTCGCACCGGAACACGTCCCGCCCGCGCCGGGCAGACCGCCGAACTTCGCCATGATGCTCCGAAACCGCCTCTCGGGGGCTGACTTCGCGGGCGTCGAACAGTTCGAGTTCGACCGCATCCTCCAGTTCCACTTCAAGCGCGAGGACGGCGATACGACCATCGTCGCGGAACTGTTCGGACAGGGCAACGTCGCCGTGCTGGACGAGAACAACGAAGTCATCGACTGTCTGGACACGGTTCGGCTCAAATCCCGAACCGTCGCGCCGGGGTCCCAGTACGAGTTCCCCAGTTCGCGGGTGAATCCGCTCGAAATCGACTACGAGGAGTTCGAGTACCGGATGAACGACTCGGACACCGACGTGGTTCGGACGCTGGCGACGCAACTCAACTTCGGCGGGTTGTACGCAGAGGAGGTCTGTACCCGCGCCGGCGTCGAGAAAGTCACGGACATCGCGGACGCCGACGAGGACGAGTACGAACGGCTGTACGCGGCCATCGAGCGCCTCCGCGAACCGCTCGAAACCGGCGACTTCGACCCGCGGGTCTACTACGAAGACGACGTTCGAGTTGACGTGACGCCGTTCCCGCTCGAGGAGTACGAAGGGTTGGATTCCGAGGCGTTCGACTCGTTCAACGCGGCTGTTGACGACTACTTCACCAACCTCGACGTGTCCGAAAACGAGGACGCGGGCGAACCGCAGAAACCCGACTTCCAAGCGCAAATCGAGAAGCAACAGCGCATCATCGACCAACAGGAGGGTGCCATCGAAGGCTTCGAACGGAAGGCGGACGCCGAGCGAGAGAAGGCGGAACTCCTCTACGCCAACTACGGCTTCGTGGACGAAATCCTCTCGACGGTTCGGAACGCCCGCGCCGAGGACACGCCGTGGGCCGACATCGAAGCCCGGTTCGAAGAGGGCGCGGAGCGCGGCATCGAGGCGGCGGAAGCCGTGCAGGGAATCGACCCGAGCGAAGGGACCGTCACGGTCGAAATCGACGACACGAAAATCACGCTCTTCCCCGACGACGGCGTGGAGAAGAACGCCAATCGCCTCTATCAGGAGGCCAAGCGAATCGAGGAGAAAAAGGAGGGCGCGCTGGCCGCCATCGAGGACACCCGCGAGGAGTTGGAAGAAGTCAAAAAACGCGCCGAGCAGTGGGAAGAAGAACCCGAGGAGGAGCGGACGGAACCCGAGAACATCGACTGGCTGTCGCGGGCGTCGATTCCGGTTCGGAAGCAGGAACAGTGGTACGAGCGGTTCCGCTGGTTCCGCACCTCGGACGGTTTTCTCGTCCTCGGCGGGCGCAACGCCGACGAGAACGAGGAACTCGTCAAGAAGTACATGGACAGAAACGACCTGTTCTTCCACTCACAGGCCCACGGCGGTCCCATCACCATCCTGAAGACCTCCGACCCGAGCGAACCGTCGAAGGACGTGGACGTGCCAGACCAGAGCAAGCAGGAGGCCGCCCAGTTCGCCGTCTCCTACTCGTCGGTGTGGAAGGACGGCCGTTTCGCGGGTGACGCCTACATGGTCACGCCCGACCAAGTGTCGAAGACGCCCGAAAGCGGCGAGTATCTGGAGAAGGGCGGGTTCGCCATCCGCGGCGACCGGACCTACTTCGAGGACACGCCCGTCGGCGTCGCGGTCGGAATTACGGTCGAACCGAACACCCGCGTCATCGGCGGCCCGCCGTCGGCCATCGAGAAGCAGGCCGAGACAGTCATCGAAGTCGAACCGGGCCAGTACGCCCAGAACGACGCCGCGAAGCGACTCTACCGCGAGTTCCGCGAGCGCTTTGCGGACACCTCGTTCGTCCGCAAGGTGGCGAGTCCCGACCTGATTCAGGAGTTCCTGCCGCGGGCGGGAGTCGGATGGTGGACTGAGTTCAGTTTCGTTCGGTGAGCGTTTCCGACCGAATGTCGATGGAATCGGTTCGGATGTCGATGGTCACGGACAGTGCACCGGATTTTGCAGGTTTGCTGTTTTTCAGGCCGTTCCGGGTTTCGGCTGTGATTGGCTGGTTGGAACTGCTGACCGAGGAAATCCGTTTTCGCTCTCCCGCTTCGAGAATGAAGCGCTTCGATATGACTTCCTTACCACCGGAAATAACGATGGAGAGGTCTCGTTTCTCGTCGGTGTGATTGACTGCGTAAACCGGAATTTCGTTCCGTTCTGATTTCGAGGCCGTTCCGTGCGCTTTCGATGCACCGTTCGTTTTCGTCGTACTCCTCGTTTCTCCGTTCGAATCCAAGAGGGCGTTACAACCCGCGAACGTCCCGAGCACTGCCGAACAGCAACAGCGACCGAACCGCCGCCTCGACGCGGACCAATCCATGCGCAAACGGTTGTCGATTCGCTATTGTGGTTTTTTCGACACGCCATCGATGTTAGTCTGTTCTAACATGTTCTCTTTCCCGAGCAAACGGTTAAGCTCGCAGGCGTCGTCTAGAGCACTGTATCGGGCGAATCTGCGGGATTCAACCCGAGGGGGAGACAAATGTTCAACGAAAGTATCCGGTACCTGAAGGACAGTGACGACGCCGCGATGACGATACTCGTCGGCGGCTTACTCATCATCTTCGGGTTCCTCATCATCCCCGCACTCATCGTGCAGGGATACGTGATTCGCGTCCTGCGCCGTGTTTCGGACGGAGACACCGACGCTCCGGAATTCGGCGACTGGACGAAATTAACGGTAGACGGACTCAAGGCGGTCGTCATCACGGTCGTCTACGCGCTCGTACCGGCGGTGTTGGCCGTCGTGTTCGTGGGCGGCGGCGTGGCGCTCGCCGACAACGCGCCCGCGCTGGGCGGCCTCGTGGCCATCCTCGGCGGCGTGCTGACGCTCGTGGCCGGACTCGCGGTGTGGTACGCCCTTCCCGCCGCGCTCGTTCGGTTCGCCGAGAAGAACACCATGGGGTCGGCGTTCGAGTACGAATCGCTCGTGCCCATCCTCCGCGACGGGGAGTACGGAACGGGCTGGTTGCTGGCGCTGGGCGTCCTCGTCGTGGCCGGTGTCATCGCGAGCGCCGTCGGCGCGGTCCCGCTCCTCGGCTGGCTCGCGGCCGTGTTCGTCGGCTTCTACGCGCAAGTGACTGCGGCGTACATCTACGCACGAGGATACGCCGAAGCGGACGAACACCGACTGCAGAAGGGGTCCGAAGTCGAGGACGGGCAACCCGCGGTCTGATTCTCTTTCGTTTCCGTCGGGACGACTCGTAGCGTTAGGGTGCGAATAGCAGGGCACTTACCGCCGGAAAACACACTTCTATTCATGCAGATACACGACCGAACGTCCATCGACGGGACCCGCGAGCGCATCACGCTCGTCCCCGAGAGTCTGGACGACCTCTGGCATCTGACGTATCTCCTCGAACCGGGCGACGACGTGTCGGGTGATACGACCCGGCGCATCCAGCGCGCCGACGACCAGATGCGGGATACGGGCGGCGAGCGCGAGCACATGCACATCACGCTCCGGGTGGAGGACGTGGAGTTCCATCGGTTCGCCAACCGCGTCCGCGTCGGCGGGGTCATCACCGACTGCTCGCGGGAGGACCAGTTGGGCCTCCACCACACCCTCAACGTCGAGGAACGCGAGAAGATAACCATCGAGAAGGAGTGGAAACGCGACCAACTCGACCGACTGGACGATGCGGTCGAAGCGACGGACAATCCGGACGTCGCCATCGCCACCGTCGAGGAGGGCGAAGCCTACATCCACACCGTCGCCCAGTACGGCGCGGACGAGTACACGTCGTTCACCGGAACGACCGGGAAGGGCGAGTACGCTGGTGGCCGAACCGAACTGTTCGACCAGTTGGGGTCGGCGCTCTCGCACCTCGACGTGGACGCCATCATCCTCGCCGGGCCGGGGTTCACGAAACAGGACGCATACGACCACATCGCCGAGGCGTACCCCGACCTGACCGAGAAGATAACGACGGTGGACGTGAGTTCCTCCGGCGACAGGGGCGTCCACGAGGTGCTGAAACGCGGAGCGGTGGACGACGTGCAGGCCGAGACGCGCATCGCCGAGGAGGCGGAACTCATCGACGACCTGATGAAGCGGATCGGGGAGGGAGCGAAGGCCGCCTACGGCATCGAGGAGGTCAAGCAGGCGACCGATTTCGGTGCTGTCGAACAGTTGCTCGTGTTGGACGAACGGCTTCGAAAGGAACGCGGCGCGCTCGGCGAGGACGAGGCGGGCGGCGAGTGGGACATCGACGTGAACGAGATAATCACCGACGTGGAGCGAAAGGGCGGCGACGTGACCGTCTTCTCCCACGAGTTCGCGCCGGGAGAACAGCTATCGAACCTCGGCGGCATCGCCGCGCTGCTGCGCTATCGGCTGAACTGAGTTCGAGCGTCGGACTATATTCCGTCCGTTCGGCAAGAACGCTTACCAGCGGTCCCGCCGAAATTTCGGACGGATGTTTCTGTATCTGGCGGGGAAGTTGGCTATCGTCGCGATGTACTACTTCGTCAGGCTGGTTCCGGTCGTCGGCTTGAAACTCTCGGAGCGGTACGAACAGCAGGTGTTCGGCCCGCTGGTCGAGGACGTTTCGGTCGTCGAGACGACCGCCAAGCGGTCGGGGGAGTCCGTCACCGTCGAACTGACGCTGGACAACGACAGTACCCTCGACGCACACGTCGTCGGCGGGAGCGTCCGCGTGGGGCACTCACGGAACGGAGAGACGGTCTGTTCGTTGGTCTGGACGAAACACTTCGAGACGCCGCCGAAGAACGTCGAAGTCACGAAAATCGAGAGCGGAGAGCGGGGGACGATTCGGCTCGAACACTGCATCGGCGGCGACGAGTTGTGGGTGGACGGAGCGTTGCGACTGCGGCGGGTGTTCACGGTTCGAGGTCGGGAGCTACCGCTCGGTATCGCCAACTTCTCGCTTCCGGAGGTATCGGTTTCGGTCGAAACGGGCGACCCTGCGGAACGAACGACTGCAGACGGGTAGAACGGCGGCCGAAGGCTATATTTCGACCGACAGCAGGTCCTCCGCGAACCCGACGTCGCCGTCGTAGTGCTCCGCGATGGATTTCAACATCGCCTCGTGGTTGCCGTCCGTGTGCGGATAGAGGTGGGTCAGATAGACGCGACCGATGTCGGTCCCCGACAGCGCTTCGCCGAGTTGCGACGGGGTAGGATGGTTCGAAACGTCCACCTCGTCGGGGAACGAGCAGTCGTGGGCGAGCACGTCGCTCCCGTCCGAAAAGTTCGCCAACCCTTCGAACGCCTCGCTGTCACCGCTGAACGTGAACGCGTCCCCGAACCGGTAGGCGAGACAGTCCATCGAGTGGCGCGTCTCGAACCCCTCGACGTCGAAACCGGCGACGGAGAACTCCTCGCCGGGGACGACTTCGCGCACTTGGAGGTCCACCCGACCGTCGAGGTAGTCGTGGACGGAGAGCAGGCCCTCGATGAAGGCCTTGGTCCCGGTCGGACCCACGACTTCGAGTTGTTCTTCGCCCGCGAGCCAGCGGGCTTTCAGGAGGGCCATGAGGTCGGAAACGTGGTCCACGTGGTGGTGGGTGAGGAGGACGGTCGAGACGTTCTCGTAGCCCACGCCCGACTGCTGGAGACGGTGGAGGACGCCGCTGCCACAGTCCACGAGAACGCGACGGCCGTCGTCCTCGACGACGATGCCGGTCTGGAACCGACTGCCGGTCGGCATCGCGCTTCCCGTGCCGAGAAACGTGATTCGCATGTGTAATTCCCCGTGCGGGAGGGTGAAAAAGGTTCAGTCGTGCAGTGTGCTGGCGGTCGTCGTGGCGGTCGCCGCAGGAGGGTTCGGTGGTTCGGGTTCGGTAGTCGGTGGTCGCCGGACGACGGAGCGAGGACGGCCGTCGTCGAACCGCCGGTGTCGGGCAACACCGATTTCGCCCCTCGTCGCGTCGTCCCGGTATGCAGAGCGAGGTTCGAGTCGAACGCGGACCAGACGGACGTCACATCGCCGTCTCGCGGACGACCGCCGCCCCGCCGGAACGCGTCTGGACCGTGCTGACGGATACGACCGCGTGGCCGTCGTGGGGACCGTCCGTCACCGACGTGGAGTGTTCCGACCGCGTGATTCGAGTCGGCTCCACCGGCCGGGTTCGGACGCCGCTCGGCGTCTGGGTTCCCTTCGAAATCACGACCTGCGAGGAGTTCCGATGGACGTGGACTGTAGTGCGCGTTCCGGCGACCGGCCACCGCGTCG
>NZ_MEIH01000078.1:0-1504 GCF_001723155.1 Haladaptatus sp. W1 | reverse complement strand
CGCGACGAACAGGAAGCCCGCTCGTTCGAGTTCGGTCTCGGACGCCAGCGCAAGCACGAACGCCGCGAACGCCGGACCGAGGAGCGCCATCATCTCGACGGTCGGAGTCATCTCGCCGACGACGGCGGGCAACGACGTGGGCGCATTCCGCCCGATTCGAATCCCGCTTGCGGCTCCGGCGGTGGTGAGCGCGAGCATGCCAGCAGCCACGTCGGCTGACAGCGGCGAGCGGTCGGCGACCGCTCGGATGCGGTCGCCGACTGGTTGCAAGAGCGATTCCACCCCGCCGCGTTCGGTTCGGCCGCTCATCCTCCTCCTCCGTCGAGGCGTGCCCGCCAACTCCTCCGTGTCGGCTTCGGTGAACCGTTCGAGGAGCGTCGCGACCGCGCCGTAGAACCCGGTTCCTGGCTCGTCGGCCAGTCGGTCTGCGACACCGTTCGCGGCAACGCGGAGGTGCCTGTCGAGGAAATCGAGACGAGCACGAGCCACGTCGGCGTCGACGGCGGCCTCTCGGCGGCACAGATACCCCATGAACTCGAGTTCGAACCGAATGTGGTCGTGGTTGTCACGGTCCGATTCGTCCACGTCCACGCCGAAATACTCGTACGCCCGTGCGAGATCGAGGTTGACGTCGTTCCACGAAACCTCCGACCGATACGTGGATTCGTACAGCGGGACCGGCGGATCCTGTGAGGATACCGTCCCGTCCGTCGGGTCGAGCACTTCGGAGAAGCCGATGACGAACAGGTCGTTGTACCGCGCCGCGAGCATGTCGTGGTCGTCGTCGGTCGTCAATGATGGCGCGTCGACCGACAACCCACTCGCGTCGAGCAACGACTGGAGTTGCGCGTTGAGCCGACCGTCCGCGAGGGCGGCGTAGAACTCACCGTCCGGGTCGATGAACGAGCGCGCGAGGAGGGCGTAGACGCCACCGCGCGCTGCCGCGCTGGTTTCGATGCTTTCGTCTCGGAGCCAGTCCATGACGACGCCGCCTTCCTGCGGTCGCTCGCCGTCGGCGAGCGTGTGGTCTGTGGTGTCAGTCATACTATCAGGTCCTCCGAACGGCAGAAACGGTGACGAGGACGACGACGACGATGGCGAGTCCAGCGACGGTCCAGAGCAGCGTCTCGAACGGCGCGCCGCCCGACTCTGAGCTGAACGCGAGGTGGTGCCACTCGCTCACGCCCTTTCGACCGGACCGCTCCATGTTCGACCCGTTCCAGACGGCGAACGCGAACGATCGAGGACTATCTCGTCACGGTTCGGAGCGACTACACCATCCTCATCTACAAACCGATCGGGACACAACGCGATACTGGTAAAAACCCATGCCCGACTAGCTGATCAAGAAAAACGTTCCATACTTGGCGATGTAGTACGACGCTTTCTTCTCCCGAGACTGACGTCGCTATTCAGACCCGTAATCAGTGAGCCGGAGCTTCCCCTCAACCTCGTAGAGATGGCCTTTTCATGTAGAGTCGTTCGATGATATCCTCGGCAGCTA
>NZ_MEIH01000077.1:0-2342 GCF_001723155.1 Haladaptatus sp. W1 | reverse complement strand
ACGACCCGATTCGAACGGTCGAATCCGGTGACGTGGTGCGCTTCGACTGTCGGGACGCGACGAACGGCCGCCTCGACGCGGACTCGACCGCCGAGGACGTCGCCGCCCTCGCGGGGACGCTCCCCGGCCACGCCCTAACCGGTCCCGTCGACGTCGCGGACGCGCGACCCGGCGACGTGCTCGCGGTGGACCTCCTCTCGTTCGACCACGAGGGCATCGGCTTTTCGTACTTTTACGGCGGCGACGAGGGAACCGGACTGCTCCCCGAGGAGTTCCCAGACCCGGGTCTGCACGTCTGGGATCTCGACGGCGACGTTGGCCACTTCGTGAACGGAATCGAAGTCCCACTCGCGCCCTTCCCGGGCAACCTCGGCGTCGCGCCCGCCGACGGCGGGGAGCACAGCACGACGCCCCCACGCCGCGTCGGCGGCAATCTCGACGTGAAGCACCTGACGGCCGGGTCGACGCTGTACCTGCCGGTCGAAGTCGCGGGCGCGCGGTTCAGCATCGGCGATTGCCACGGCGCACAGGGCGACGGCGAGGTGTGCGTCACGGGCATCGAAGCGCCGATGACGGTGACGGCCCGGCTCCGACTCGTCTCGGGCATGGACATCGAGCAACCGCAGTTCGAGACGGGCGGGCCGTTTTCGGCGACCGACGGCGGTCGGGTGTACGCCACGACCGGCATCAGCGACGACCTGATGGACGCCAGCAAGAAGGCGATTCGACACATGATTTCGCACCTCCACCGAACCCGCGGTTTGACGCGCTCGGAGGCGTACCTGCTGTGTTCCGCCATCGTGGACCTCAAAATCAACGAAGTCGTGGACGCCCCCAACTGGGTCGTCTCGGCGTATCTCCCGCAATCGATATTCCCGGAGTGAGTCGGCGTCGGAGTGGGCCCTACTCCTCGAACCGCCGTCGAAGCGCGTCGCGGTTGATGTCGTCCCGCCGAACGTAGTCGTTCTCGCTGATATCGTAGAGGCGCGATTCGTCGATGTCGAGGTTCCGCTCCTCGATGGCGTCCTCGACCTTCGTCTCGTCCACCCGTTCGGTCACGATGTCCTCCCGGGAGACGCCGTGTCTGGAGGTGGTGCTGTTTTGGGTGACAGTTACGGAGTAAGGGATAGAACATGAACTTGCGAGAATCGTTTGACGTTTTCGTTCCGACAATCGTCCTCGCGGATGGCGAGTTCGGTAAGACAGGTGGGAAAACCGCCAATGGGGTCGTAATGCACAGCGAAGTGTTTGATACCAGAGCCATCGTGGACTGTGAAACTGCCGGACAGAGTCCCACAGACATCTTAGGAAAGGCCGATGCACCCGACGTGCCCGTCGTCGAATTCGTCGAGGACGCACTCGATATCGCACCGGAGGCAGAGGTGCTGGTTATTGGTGTCGCCCCTGCTGGCGGTGAGCTACCCGATGCTTGGGTCGAAGAGATCGAGAACGCTATCCGTAGAGGGTGTGATGTTGTTTCTGGCCTTCACGTTTTTCTTGGGGAGGATGAATACTGGTCTTCGTTGGCCGATCAACACGACGTCCGCATTTTCGATGTTCGTAAACCACCTGCAACCAATAAACTACGCGTCGGTGATGGATCCGTGGACAATATCGACGCCCTAGTAGTGCTTACACTTGGGACGGACTGTGCAGTCGGCAAGCGGACCACAACGGTCGAGCTCTACAGAGCTGCCTGCAAAGCGGGATGGAACGCTGGGTGGGTCGCCACCGGCCAAACCGGAATCATGGTGGGTGCACACGAAGGTATCGTCGTCGATAGAGTTCCTGCCGACTTCACCGCCGGGATTGTAGAAGATATGGTGAAGGCAGTCGCCCAAGATCACGATATCGTCTTCGTAGAGGGACAGGCGTCTCTCACCCATCGCGCATACTCAAGTGTGACACTGGGTGTCCTTCATGGATCGTGGCCGGATGCCGTCGTTCTCGCCCATGATCCCGATCGAACAAAGCGGGCCCACTTCGAACGCTTTGCAGTCGATGGGGTTGAGAAGGAAAAAATGCTCATCGAAGAGCTATCGGACGCATTCGTCGCTGGCATCTCTACGTGGGGTGATTCCGAGGTCGAACAACAGCGCCACGGTCTGGTCACCGCGAACGTCTACGATGAGTCGGGAGCAACCAAACTCTTCGACGCCATCGAGAATACACTTGAGGTGGGAGTATGAGTGAAATCGTAGCAATGTCGGTAGAGCCGCTCGATTTGCCACTCGCTGAGCCATTCGAAATATCGCTCGGAACGCAACACGAGGCTTCGAACGTACTCGTCACTGTCGAGACTGCCGACGGCACCACAGGGTATGGAGATGGTTCGCCATTAC
>NZ_MEIH01000076.1:0-1097 GCF_001723155.1 Haladaptatus sp. W1 | reverse complement strand
CGGGAGCAACAGGAACCCGGCGAGCGCCGCGTAGGTGACCGACCGGTCGTCGTCCACCACGACGCTCACGCCCAAGGGAACGAACAGCAGGTAGACGAGGACGAACGCGGAGACCATCACGAGCATGGCTCGCGCGAGCGGAACCCCCGTCGCTTCGTGAACGACGATGGCTATTGTGTGCGTCCCGGGGTAGAGCAGGTCGTAGGTGGGCATCGCGCCCGAAAGGATGTCCTTCGTCCAGCCGAGGTGCGTCAGCGAGTCCCCCGGCCCGTAGAAGTGATAGCCCCTGATGAGCGGAAGCGACGCGACGGAGAGGACAGTCGTCCCGCCGAGGACGAGTCCGAGCGAGCGGTACCAGTCGGGCGTGGACACCGCGACTCCGACCCCGAGGAAGAGTGCGATACCCGAGCCGACCCAGAAGAGGAGCGGCGTCGCCCGATAGATCGAGAGTTCGTAGGCTCGCGCTGGCGAATCGTGTGCGATGAAAACGCCGACGGCGAGCGCGCAGAACCCGAGAACGAGCGCCGCCTTTTCCGGTCGGTGTGCGAACGTACGTGCCATTTAGTCGTCACCAGCGTCGCCGGATTCACCCTTTGTTATAGACCGCCTGATTGGTACCGGCCCGAATGAGGAGGTCGGTGGCGAACCCGGCGACGTCGATTTTGTCCGCGAGCAAGCGTTCGCGGCGGCGACGGAACGTGTCGTGGTTCGCCGTTCGGACGAGCGATTTCGCCTTCTCGACCGCCTGCCGGTCGTCCGCGGTCGAATAAAGCAACCCGTACTCCGCGAGTTCGAGGAAGTTCGTCATGTCGTCCCGCCCGGCGAACGATTGGGCGCGCACGGACGGCGTGCCGAGGACGGCCGCCTCGGTCGCCATCGTCGCCGAATCGCCGACGTAGAGGTCGGCGAACGCGAGCAGGTCGTGGACCAGATGGGGCGGGACGGGAAGCTGGTACGACGCGAACTCCTCGGGCAAGTCGGATTCGCTGGAGACGTACAGGTCGCCGTGGTCCGCGAGGAACGACACGAGGTCACGCTTGGCCTCGTGAGAGAACCCCGCCTCGCCCACGTCGTGAAGGGCCGACCACTCCCGGAAC
>NZ_MEIH01000075.1:0-11668 GCF_001723155.1 Haladaptatus sp. W1 | reverse complement strand
TGGACCGGATGGGCGCGGACGTCGAGTGGAACCGCAACGACGGCGTGCTCACGGTTCGGCGGTCATCGCTCTCGGGCGTCACGGTCGACGTCGGCGACACGCCCGACCTCCTTCCGACCATCGCCGCGCTCGGCGCCATCGCCGACGGCGAAACGCGAATCGAAAACTGCGAACACGTCCGCTACAAGGAGACCGACCGCGTGGCCGTGATGGCGAAAGAGCTCTCGAACCTCGGAGCGAGCGTCGAAGAGGAAGACGACGCGCTCACGATTTACGGCGACGAATCGAACCTCGTTGGCTCGGTAGTGGACGGGCACGGCGATCACCGAATTGTCATGGCACTCGCGGTCGCCGGACTTACCGCCGACGGGACGACGATGGTCGCCGACGCGGAGCACGTTGACGTGTCGTTTCCCCGACTTCTTCGACGTCCTCTACGACCTCGGCGCGGGCGTACAGCGCTGAGGGTCAGTCCTTCTGGCACGTCGCGGTGACGCCGATTCCGTCCGGTCCGACGTCTATCAAAATGACGTTCGTGTCACAGCCTTCCATCCGCCAGTCCACGGTGCGCCACATGCCGTTGTCGAGTTGGACGTTCACCTCGTAGGTGTCCGCTTCGAGGATGTTTCGACGATTCGCTATCCATCCGGGAAAGAGGTAAAAGTCGGACTTGTAGTGGTCGCCCGTTCGATTTCCGTCGATAGTCACCGTGACGACCCGCCGCTCGTCGAAGAAATTGCGAACGCGGAGGCTCACCGGTTTCGCGGCGTCGGCACCGTTATCGACTGGAAGGCGACTGACACAACCCGCGAAACTTCCTGCGAGACCGAGCAGGGCGGTGAATCGACGCCGATTCATCGCCTCCGTCTTCGCGTTCCGGCTATAAATTTTCTTTCGGCCGTCGTGGCGAAACGTTCCGCGGCCTGTAACCTCTAAATGGTAGGGTGCCAGAGGAACGGGTAATGAACGGAAACCGATTCGGACGCCTCTTTCAGGTGACGACCTACGGCGAGAGCCACGGGGAATCCATGGGCGTCACGGTGAGCGGCTGCCCGGCGGGGCTGGAACTCACGACCGACGACGTACAGGCCGACTTGGACCGACGGAAACCCGGTCAGTCGATGATATCAACCAGTCGAGACGAACCCGACGCCGTGACCATCAACAGCGGGATTCAGGACGGTTACACCACGGGAACGCCCATCGGAATGGTCATCCAGAACAAGGACGCCCGCTCGGGAAAGTACGAACCGTTCATCACCGCGCCGCGGCCGAGCCACGGGGATTTCACCTACTCGGCGAAGTTCGGGACGCGAAACTGGGGCGGCGGCGGTCGGTCGTCCGCGCGCGAGACGGTGAACTGGGTCGCGGCGGGAGCCATCGCCAAGAAGATACTCTCGTCCGTCGGCATCGAACTGAAAGCCCACGTCAACCAAATCGGCGACGTGCGCGCCGACGACGTGAGTTTCGAGCAGATACTCGAACACAGCGAGGAGAACGAAGTCCGATGCGCCGACCCCGACGCCGCCGCCGAGATGCGCGAGCTGATAGACGACTATCAAGAGAAGGGCGACTCCATCGGCGGGTCGATATACTTCGAAGCGCGCGGCGTTCCGCGCGGGTTGGGCGCACCGCGGTTCGATTCCGTCGAGTCTCGACTCGGACAGGCGATGATGTCCATACCGGCGACCACCGCTTTCGAGTTCGGGCTCGGTCGAGAGGCACGCGAATGGGCCGGGCACGACCGAAACGACGAGTGGGAGTTCGACGAGAACGACGACCCGAAACCCGTGACGAACCGTCACGGCGGCCTGCAGGGCGGCATCACCACAGGCGAACCGATTTACGGCGAGGTTACGCTCCACGCGCCGACCTCGATTCCGAAGACCCAGACGACGGTCGATTGGGAAACCGGCGAGGAGAAGGACGTGCAGGTCATCGGCCGTCACGACCCCGTGCTCCCGCCGCGCGGCGTCCCCGTGGTCGAAGCCATGCTCGCGCTGACGCTCGTGGATTTCATGTTGCTCGGCGGACGGGTCAATCCCGACCGACTGGACGACCGACCGGGTGCATACGAAACGGACTATCATCCCAGCCGCCCTGAGACGTAATTTTACATCGTTTGCGTCACATATTGCTGTTGTATCGTAGATGACAGACCAAATGTCGACAGTGGCGAAGAAAATGGAGCAAACACCCCGACGCGCGTCGCTTCCGATCCGCACGCGTACCACGTGTATTGTGACATGGCGACATCACGATTTCTGATCGAAACCGTCATCGAATCGGTCGCGTCGATTCGAGGCGTAGACCCGACCAAAACTCGAATTCCGCTGGCTGACGTTATCGATCCCGACGCCCTCGACGCGCTCTTTACCGACACCCGTGAAGGGAAAGGCCGAAAACAGGGCCACATCACGTTCGCGATGGACGGTTTCACGGTGTTCGCACACTCGAACGGGCACGTGTTGCTCCGTGAACGACCCACTGACGACGAGAGCGGACACTAAGACTGTCGCATCCGTTCGACGAGCGCCATCGTGCAGTCTCATCCCTTTTATTCACGAATAAACTTATTACGAATTGCATCGTACGAGGCGAACAGACGACGGCGAACGGCAGTACTCCGATCGTCGTATTTCGCACCGGTCATCGCGGTCGAACCGGTCGGCTGCGCCGTCAGAGATGGCTTCGGAAGCGTCCGCTGACGCGCGAACCCGTGCCCCCCCCTTCAGCATAAAACGATTCCCCAACCCACCGCGAACCACAGAACCGAACCAATGATACATCATCGTACCTTTTCCCCTCGGACCACGACCCTCCAGCAGCTATCGCACGCGACGAACGAGCACCGAGACCAGCCGCCATGACGAACGCGAATCTCGATTTCGAGACAGGAAGATGCATCCTCGTCACCACTCCGGCGAGCGATGACGGTCGTACGGGAGATCACGATTTCCCCGCCCTCCCGTACGACGAAACGAACGCACTGGTGGCCGTGACGTGCGATAAGTCCGCCGAGTCGTTCCTCCGAACGTGGCGACGCTCCGTCGGAGCGCTCCCCGACCGGGTTCGACTCGTCGAGGTTGGCGGAGCGATACCGTCCACTGAGGACGGATCATCCGCCGAACGCACCGTACAGGCGGCCGTCGAAGCCGTCCACCGACCGAACGACCTCGACGGAATTCTATCGGCGGTCGCGTCCGCGCTCGCGGCGAACGACGGGGAGACAACGGTCGTTTTCGACTCGCTCACGACCGCGTTCGAGCACGTCTCACCCCGCGAAATAATTCCCTTCTTCGATGCCGTCTCCGAGCGACTCGCGGACGCGAACGCCGTCGGGTACTTCTGTTATCACGGCGCGGCCGACGATTCGGAGATCGCTCCCCTACGAGTGTTCGCGGACGAGATGGTCGAAGTCACCGACGAGGGAGACCGCGACGTTCGCTCGTCCGCGACGATGGTCCGAGACGGCCCCTCGCTCGACGGCATGTTCGAGGCGCTCGGTTCGAGACGCCGACGTGACGCACTTCGGTACCTTCTCGATACAGACGGGGGGGTCGCTATCGACGAGTTGGCGACGGCGGTCGCACGGCGCGAAATCGGCGAGGAGGAACTGGAATCCACCCAGCACCGTCAGTACTACTCGACGCTGTATCAGCTTCACCTCCCGAAACTCGATTCCGCGGGCCTCATCGATTACGACGAACGGGGCCACCGCGTCTCGGCGCTCGACGGCGCGCGATGGGCGGCGTCGTTTCTCGCCCTCGTCGAGGAGTAGCCCCTTTTAGGCTCGCCGCACAAGCGAATGCATGAACGCGAAACAGGAGGAGCGCTCGAACCCCTTCGGAATGGACGAGGAGTGTACGAACTGCGATTTGTGTAACCGCCGTGAACGAGTCGTCCACGGCTACGGCGACGTGGACGCCGACTTCCTGTTCGTCGGCGAGATGCCGAGCGCGGGGGCGGACGAAACCGGCGTCCCGTTCACCGGCGACGCAGCGGGGGAGCGACTACAGGGACTTCTCGGTCGGCTCGGCATGAACGAGTCCCCGGCGGACGCCGAGGAACCCGAAATCGAGAACGCGTTTCTCACCTATCTGACGCGCTGTCACCACCCGGAACGCCCGCCGAACGACGGCGAGATAATGACGTGTGAGCCGTATCTGAACGCCGAGATTCGGATGATAAACCCCGAAATTCTCGTCCCGGTCGGTGTGGGCGCGCTGGCCGAAATCGCCGCCGAATACACCACGAAACCCGCGGCGGACATCGACATCGTGGACGACCACGCGACGACGATTCGCGGGCGGGGCTTCGAACTCGTGCCGATGATACACCCCGAAGAACAGACGGACGAACAGACGGAAGCGTTCGTCGAGCACTTCGCCGAGTTGATGGGGACGGACTACCGCCAGACGAAAGGACGACAGGGCCGATAACGGCAGACAAAAGGCGGTACGGCCGATACGAGTCGACGAAAGAGCGACAGGGACGACAAGCGGTCTCGATTTGGTCACCAGTACGGGTTCTGCCGCCACCGCTTCGAGCGACCGCCGACGTGTGCCAGTCCGGCGATGGCCACAACGAGCAGGGCGATGGAGGCGATGCTGGCGGTAACGGCGTCGCCGGTGAGCGTTTGCGTGACGAACGCGACGAGAGCGCCGAGCGTGAGCACCGCCAGGACGGCGACGCCGAGCAGGCCGAGGGGTTTCGTCCAGTGCATGGCCGAAATTGGAACGAGGAGGCCATAAAATGGTGGCTTTCAAGGCGCTTCCGCACCGACGGGCGGGTATGACCACCATCGCCGTACTGGCCGACCCGCCGCGCGAAGGGTTCGTCCTGCCGAAACTCCCCGAAACATCGCCGCTCTCCGCGAGCGAGGCGACCGAACTGTACGCCGCCATGCTGAAGGACACGTTCCTCGCGGCGGCGAACAGCGGCGGCGAACTGCTCGTCAACTACCGTCCCGACGACCAAATCCCGGACGAGTACGAGGGTGCCGGGAGTTCCGAGGAGGAACTCCGCGCGCTGGCCGAGGAAGCGCTCGACGACGTGAGCGACGTGCGCTTCGAAGTGCAGGTCGGCGAGACGTTCTCGGGACGCGCCGGAAACACGGCGACCCACCTGCTCGAAGAGGAGGGAGTGACTTCGGTCGCCATCGTGGACGGCACCGCGCCCATGCTGACGCGGAAGGAGATCGACAGCGCGGCGATGAAACTCCGTCGGAGCGAGGTCGTCCTCGGCCCCGCGGACGACGGGCGACTCTACTACCTCGGCGCGACGGGCACCATCGACTTCGATGACGTGTACACCGTGCCGGAACTCGAAACGGCGACCCATCGCGCCGTCGATGCCGGACACGACGTTGACTACCTCCCTTCGATGACGAGCGTGGTGACGGGCGAGGACCTGCGGTCGCTGATTCCCCTGCTGAACGCACGTATCGCCGCGGAACGAATCGTCCCGGTCAACACGGCGTCGTACCTCCACGAACTCGGCGTGCGCGTCGAAGAACGGGACGGAGAACGCAAATTGGTTCGGTAGAAAAGTCTCCTTCGTTCGTCATTCAGACGTCCGTCAGTCGGCGGACGGGACCGTCCCCGCTTTTTCCGACGATTCGGTTTCGAGCCGCCACCCCGTGAGCGCCATCACGAACAGGATGGCAGGGGAGAGGAAGCCGAAGAGGTAGTACGGTGCGTAGGAGAGCGTCGAGACGCCGAGCGCACCCGCCATGTAGATGGCTCCGGCGTGCCACGGGATGAGCGCGCCCGTCGGCGTCCCGGCGGCTTCGACGGCCCGCGAGAGGTCGCTGCTGTCGAGTCCGTGCTCCTCGTAGAGGTTGCGAAGCGTCATGCCCGGCACGACGATGCTCATGTACTGCTGGGCGGTGAGCACGTTCGTCACCATCGCGGCCGCACCCGTTCCGGCGACCAAGCCGCCCACGCTGCTGAGCGACTCGGAGAGGCGGTGTGCGAGGACGGCGAGGACGCCCGTCGTCTCCAGCAGTCCGCCGAGAGCGAGCGCCGCGACGACGACGCTGATGGTCCACGCCGAACCCTGGATTCCGCCGCTCTGGAGCAGCCCGTTGACGAGTTCCATACCCGTCTTCGGTTCGGTTCCGGCCAGCGCGACGTTCCACGCGGCCGTGAACGACACCCCTTGGACGAGGATGGCCGTCCCGACGCCCGAGAAGATTCCCGCGACGAGCGACGGCAGCGCGGGGTATCCTCGGAGCGCCAGCCCAAACGTCACCACGAGCGGGACGAACACCAGCGGCGAGATGTGGTACGTTCCGAGCAGCGCCTGCTGGATGTTCCCGACGCGACCGGTCGGCACCGCGCCGCTGGCCCGGAGGCCGAGAATCGCGTAGCCGACGACGGCGAGACCGAACGCGAGCATCGTCCCGGTTCGCATGCGACGGATGTGGTCGTACAGTTTCGTGTTCGTCACCGCCGCCGCGAGGTTGGTCGTGTCCGAGAGTGGCGACTGCTTGTCACCGGCGTACGCGCCGGAGAGGATGGCCCCGGCGGTCATCGGCGCGGGAATCCCGAGTCCCGACCCGATGCCGATGAAGGCGACGCCGAGCGTCCCCACCGTGGTCCACGACGACCCGATGGAGAAGGCGACGAGTCCCGACAGCACCGCCGTCACGGGGAGGAAGACGGTCGGCGACAGCAGTTTCAGCCCGTAGTACATCAGCCCCGGAATCGTCCCGGAGCTGATCCACGTCGCGATGAGGGCGTAGATGGTAAACAGGATGAACACGGCCTGTAGCCCCATTAACAGGCTGTCCGCGATTCCATCGTACAAGTCCTCCCACGAGAGGCCGAGGACGTAGTAGCCGACGAGACCGGTGAACGCGATGGCCCACAACAGCGGCATGTGGGGGTCCATCCCTAACCACGCCGACCCGACCGCGAGAAAGACGACCGTGGCGAGAACGGGCAAGAGCGCCTGTCCGAACGAAGGTCGCCTGTCCTCCGGCAACTCGTCGTACGTCAGCGGCTCGAAATCCAGTGATGACATCGTACCCGGGGAAATGCACCAGGGGAATTAAACGGTTATGATTCAATGTCCTCGAATAATATTTCACTCGCGTAATCTATCTCGATGGATACGTCGCCGAACCGAGACCGACACTTCTTAGACCCGGTACCGAGTAGACCCGCCCGTGGTGGGATGGCAGAGCGGCCTATTGCGCCTGCCTTGAAAGCAGGTGGCGTCATGCCTCTTGGGTTCAAATCCCAATCCCACCGTTCTCGACGCGAGCAACTCGTGAGCGTCGAGTGAGGCGATTCGAGTCATCGTTTGGTTTACAACGTCGATTCTTCCGTTTCTCCTTCGAGGTAGTTGACGAGCCGTGATTCGAACAGGGCGGTGAAGGGCAGGACCAGCAACCAGCTGAAAATAGCGACGAACGGGTCGATGAACGCGATTCCTATCGAGAGGACGAAGACGGTCGGAGACACGAAAAATCGCGCAGCTCGGATGGCCATCGCACGGGGAGGGAGCCCTTCCTGTACGAGGCGTGTCCGTGCGGCGTGGCCCACAATCCAGCGAGGAGGAAGCCCGTGGCGGCGAGCGTTCCCGCATAGAACATGACGCCGAACCGGTCGGGATAGGCGGTGAACAGGGACGTGGCGTAGGGCACGAACGCGACGAACAGGAGGAAGAGGAGATTGAGCCAGACGAGGCGTTTGTCGGACTTCTCGATGTACACGAACACCCGTCTGTGGAGCACCCAGTACGACCCGATGACGAGGAAGCTGAACACGTATCCGAACAACTCGTGCCACTGTTCGAAGACGAGGGCGGGAAGCACCGACGCCGGTTCTCCCGCCGGAACTGTCGGCACGGAGATGTCCAGCACCAGCAACGTGATGGCGATGGCGAAGACGCCATCGCTGAACGTGACGAGGCGTTCCGTCTCCTCCGTCTCCCGTGAAAGAAGGCCGCTCATGCGGCCGATGTACGACGTTCACACGCTTTTATCTATCTCTGCGTCGAAATAGACGAGCAGGAGTTACGCCGGTTCGAACCCCGAGT
Organism: Haladaptatus sp. W1; assembly: GCF_001723155.1. Classification (NCBI taxonomy): domain Archaea; kingdom Methanobacteriati; phylum Methanobacteriota; class Halobacteria; order Halobacteriales; family Haladaptataceae; genus Haladaptatus; species Haladaptatus sp. W1. The sequence continues at coordinate 3,619 of NZ_MEIH01000075.1, read as the reverse complement.
CCGTGACCGCGGCGAGCGGTTGGGTGGGCACGTCGCGGGACCACGACCATCCGTCGGTTCCGTCCGAGCCGTCGCGGCTGTTGTTCACGTTGCCATCGTTCACCCGGACGATTTCGATGCCCGAGAGCATGGGGTCTTCCTTCCGGTGGAGGAACTTCACGTTGAGGGTGCCGTCGCGGACGGTGACGGTGTACGATTTCATCGTTCCCCGGTCGTGACCGAGTTCTTTGTACATGTTGTACTTGTGGAGGACGCGGTTGCCCTCGATTTCGACGTCGAACTCCCGCGGTCCTTCCTTCTTGTGGTCGTTCCAGCCCGAGTTGCCGAGATAAGTCTCCGCGAAGTACAGTCTGACCTCGTATTTCCCGCTCCGCACCGGGAAGCGGTACTGCATCTCCGTGTCGTCGGTCCGGTCGTTCTTCGTGTCGGCGTCGTACCGCCGACTCTGGAACATCGCCTCGGGCGTGCCCGCTGGAACCGCGGGCGTCATGGCGATGGGGTCGTTCGTTCCGTTGGTGTGACTGCCGCTGACACGCGCGTTCCCGAACCGAACGGGGTCGTTTTCGGAATCTGCCAGCCAGTTCGGGCCAGTGTCCGATGACGAGAGCCATCGGCCACCGACGTTGACACGGTACCGAACCGTCTTACTCGGTGCCGTCGTCGCTGTCGTCGTTTGTGTCGTCGTTGTGGTCTGTGCCGTCGTGGTGGACGGTCGCGTGGTGGTCGAAGTCGTTCGTGTCGTTTGCGTCGTTTGCGCTGCCGTCGTGGTCGTGGCGGTCGGCGTCGTCTGTGTCGTTTCGACCGGGGTACTGGTGGGGTCGTTCGCACCGCCGGACGCCGGTTGGAGCACGCCGCCCGGCACCCCCGTCACGATCAGTATTCCCGCAACGAAGAAAACGACGCCACCGCCGATAAGTATCCCGTGGATGAATCCGCCGGATGAAGAGCCTGACATGTTTCTCATCTCCCCCGCGTATACCGCGCCATGCTCCGAGGTTCAACAGGCCACCCAGTTAATTATACACCGGTTAAAGTACAATCGAGCCGAAAGTACGTGCGTGCTTTCACTGACCATATTTGAACACACTTGAATTAGCAAGCACAACAGCGAACAATCTGGTGTTTGTTGTAACTCGGGTGAGTACGGTTGCTGAAATCGCACTCCCGACGAGCGAATTTGCACTCCACGAGACGTTTTCGCGGGTGCCCGAGGCGAGATTCGACGTTGTTGGAGTCGTTGGACACGATGTCGAGAACATGATGCCGCAGTTGCGAGCGACGGCACCGGATATTTCGACTATAGAGCGAGCTTTCGACGAGGATAGTACCGTTACGATTCGACGCTTTTGACGAGGATGAACGACAGGGGTCTGTTTGCGATGCGATGGGGACGGAGCGTTCACGAGGTTTTAGCCCCGCTTACGAAGGACGATACGACCGTCTTCACCGCACGCGCCGCGGAGTACGAGTGGCGCTTTCGTATCCCGTTTTCGAACAGGGAAATTCTTTCTTCCGTGTACGAGTCGTGTCACGACGTCGGCATCCCGATAGAGATACAGAACGTCCAAAAGCGGACGACGATGGTAACTGAACAGCACGAACTCACCGAGCAACAACACGAAACGTTGCGGAGCGCCATGGAATGGGGGTACTACGAGATTCCGCGGCGGGCGACGGCCACGGACCTCGCCGAGGAACTCGGCGTCTCACACCAAGCCATCTCGGAACGGCTGCGGCGCGGTCATCGGTGTCTGGTCGAACGCGGACTCCCCACGCCGAGAAAGTGAGACAGAAAGCAACCCTTTTGCTCTCCCCTGATAGAGGTGCGAACATGGACTGGCCTCACGACCCGGATGGTGACGAAGGGAGCGAGGGAGGACGAAAGTACGGACTCGCTATCCTCGCGAAGAAACTGGACGAGGACGAGGACTTCCCGCTCGAACGCGACGAGTTCGTCGAGGAACACTCCGACGAGCCGATTCGGATCAACTACAAGAAGGTCGTCAGCGTCGGCGACATCTTCGAATACGTCGAACCGACCGAGTTCGAGACGATAACCGACTTCCACAAAGCCGTCGGCAACGCGATGCGGGCCGGTGGCTTCTGGGACTACCACCCGGTCGGCGAAAACCCCGAGAAGAAACGCGCCTAACTACTCCGACTTTTCCGACGACCATCGCTCGCCGCCACCGTCGGGTGTCGCGGCGGGCGCTTCTGGTCGCTCGGTTCCCTCGTCCGTCGGGAGTCGAATCTCTTCTTCGACGTCCCACGCGTGCTCCGTTCGCGTCTCCGCACGGACCTTCTCTTCGAGGAGGTTGACCGCGACCCGGTTTGCGCCCTCGGGGATGATGAGGTCGGCGTGCTTTTTCGTCGGTTCGACGAACTGCTCGTGCATCGGCTTGACCGTCGAGAGGTACTGGTCCATGACGCCTTCGAGGTCGCGTCCGCGGTCCACCACGTCCCGCTCGATTCGGCGGAGGATACGCACATCGGCGTCGGTTTCGACGTACACCTGCAGGTCGAGCATCTCGTTGACTTCGGAGTCGTACAGCGCGAGGATGCCTTCGAGGACCACGACGTCCGTCGGCTCGATCGTGACGCGTTCGTCCTTGCGGTTGTGGACGCTGAAATCGTACTGGGGCATCTCGATGGATTGGCCCGAAAGCAACGAGTCGAGATGGTCGCGGAGCAGTGCCCATTCGAACGCCGACGGGTGGTCGTAGTTTATCTCCGTCCGCTCCTCGAAGTCGAGGTGCGAGAGGTCCTTGTAGTAGTTGTCCATCGGAATGCGAGTGACAGAATCACTCCGCGCTTCCGTTATCTCGCGGGCCACTGTCGTCTTCCCCGCGCCAGTGCCCCCCGCGATACCGATGACGAACGACGGGATACTCATTGTGGGGTGCAGGTGGAAGGGAGATTTGAATCCCCCGGAATCCGAATCGGTCCGAGAACTGACGGTCCGATATTCCCACGGTTCACCGTCCTATCCCCCAACGATTTCCCACCATCCCATTTTTGAGACGCAAATCACGATTAGGACCGCTTATACGATAGTGCTGCCAACACACGACCAACAGTGACGAACGCCCAGATAACGTTGATTCAGATCGACAACTACGGGCCATGGACCGTGACGCCCGAACCGCGTCGGGAAGTGGACCTTCAAACGTTGCAATCGCGCTTGTACGCCGACCTCTCGCAACTCATCGGCAGAAACTTCCTCAGAGGTCGATACGAACAGTTTCCCACTCCAGCAATCGCGGCGCACGCTCGTTCGACTCCTCGGTTCAGCAATTGCTATGGGAGCGATTTCTGGGTCTGCTGTTGGTGGTGGTGACAACAACGATAGAAAATGTACGGTTGCTAATCGCGAAGACAAGAGAAATGATTCCTTCGATTTGAATGGTCTGTCACTCTCCGATGACGAATTCCATCTTGAGTGGATGCAGTTCACGCCAACTATCGATGGTGAAACAAAGGAGATGTTCGCCATTGAGGGATTTGCGGCAACCATCAAGAACGATGAAGTCACTAGGATGGATGTCGATTCCATTGAGGTACACGAAGACCTTGAGAAAATCATCATGGAATCAGTCAGTTATCTCGCAGACGGGGACAT
>NZ_MEIH01000074.1:0-19888 GCF_001723155.1 Haladaptatus sp. W1 | reverse complement strand
TTCAGTCTCGGACGTCGCCTACGACATCGGACCGGGACTCGGCGAGGATTGTCTCGCCGGAATCGTGGACGGCAACCTCGCCGCCCCGGAGTATCGAATCGAGTCGAACGCCGACCTCCGAATCGTCACGCCGGGCAGCGAGGACGCCGTGCGCGTCCTCCGCCATTCCGCCGCGCACATCCTCGCACAGGCCGTCTCGCGGCTGTTCCCGGACGGGAAACTCGCCATCGGTCCGCCGACGGACGAGGGGTTCTACTACGACTTCGACGACCTCGACATCGACGAATCCGACCTCGCGGACATGGAAGCAGAGATGCGGGACATCGTGTCGGCGGACTACGACATCGTGCGCGAGGAGGTGTCCCCGAAGAGGCGCGCGAGCGCCTCGCCGACCAACCGTACAAACTCGAACTGCTCGACGACATCGCGGCGGACGAACCGGTCACGTTCTACCGACAAGGGGAGTTCGAAGACCTCTGTGCCGGGCCGCACGTCGCATCGACGGGCGAGGTCGGTGCCCTCTCGCTCCTCGAAATCGCGGGAGCCTACTGGCGCGGCGACGAGGACGAGGCGATGCTCACGCGGATTTACGGCACGGCGTTCGAGCGCGAATCCGAACTGGAATCGTTCCTCGAACGGCGGGAAGAGGCCGCGAAGCGCGACCACCGCAAAATCGGGCGCGAGATGGACCTGTTCTCGGTGCCCGACCACTCGCCGGGATGCGTTAACTTCCACCCGAGTGGGATGGCGATTCGGCGCGAACTGGAGGAGTACGTCCGCGAGAAGAACGCCGAGCTGGGATACGAGGAGGTAAAGACGCCCGAACTCAACCACACGGAACTCTGGAAGAAGTCGGGCCACTACGACCACTTCAAGGAGGAAGGCGAGATGTTCGCGTGGGAGCAAAACGGACACGAGTACGGCCTGAAACCAATGAACTGTGCGAACCACGCTCACATCTACGACGACCAGCGTCGGTCCTATCGTGACCTGCCGCTTCGGTTCTCGGAGTTCGGCATGTGCTATCGAAACGAGCAGTCCGGCGAACTCTCGGGGATGTTGCGGGTGCGCGGATTCACGCAGGACGACGGCCACGCCTTCGTCCGTCCCGAGGGGATTCGGGAGGAAATCGCCCGCACGCTGTCGGTCATCGACGGCATGTACGAGGCCTTCGGCTTGGACGCTCACCTCGTACTGGAGACGAAACCCGACGACGCCATCGGCGACGACGAACTCTGGGAAAGAGCACACGAGGCGCTCCGGAACGCGCTGGAGGACGAGGGGTTGGAGTACGACGTGGCCGAGGGCGAAGGCGCGTTTTACGGGCCGAAAATCGCCATCAACGTCGAGGACGCCATCGGGCGCGAGTGGACCATCGGAACGGTGCAGTTGGACTTCGTGCAACCCGAGCGCCTCGACATCAGCTACGTCGGCGAGGACAACGAGGAACACCGGCCTGTGATGATTCATCGCGCCCTGCTCGGGTCGATGGAGCGCTTCATGGGCGTGTTCATCGAGCACGTCGCGGGGAAGTTCCCGCTTTGGCTGGCACCGGAGCAGGTCCGAATCCTCCCAATCACGGACGACGAATCGGGCTACGCCGAGGAAATTGCGGACGAACTCGGGGCGTTCCGCGTCGAGGTGGACGGCCGGGACTGGACGCTCGGGAAGAAAATCCGCGCGGGCCACGACGACCGCGTACCGTACATGATAATTCTCGGTAGCGACGAAGCCGAATCGGGAACGATTTCGGTGCGCGACCGGAAGGAGAGACAGGAGGGCGGCGTCGAACGCGACGACTTCCGACGCCATCTGGAGGCCGAGTACGGCGAAAAGCGCCTCCACCCGGACTTCCTCGACTGACCCGCGTCACGAACCGAATCCACATAGTTGTGACTAGACGAACCGAATCCAGCATCGAAGTGTTCAAGGTTGCACGATGATGAGTAGCGGGGTATGAACCGAGCAGAGAAGGCCAATCTCCAACTACAGGCCGTCTCCGTCCTTCGAATGCTCAAGGAGACTCGAACCTACGACGAACTCGCCGAGGTGACCGACCTCCCGGCGGGCGACCTGAATCGCTACGTGAACGGACACGTCCTCCCCAGTCCCGACCGCGCGGAAGCGGTCGTGGAAGGGGTCGGACGCGAGCAACTCGCAGAAGAACTGCAGGCCCGGACCCGCCTCGACCCGGAAGGGTACGTGGACAACTCCGGGGTCGTCTTCGACCAGTCGTTCCTCGACCTCGTGGCCCCCGTCGCCGTCGAGACGTTCGACTTCGACCTCCCCGACGTTGTGTTGACCGCCGCGACGGACGGCATCACGCTCGCCGCCGCGATGGCGAGTTACTTCGGCGCGCGCTGTGCCTACGCCAAGAAGTCGAAGGAAACCGCCGTCGAGGAGTTTATCGAGGCCCGCCAGCGACTCGCCTCGGGTATCGAACTCACCTACTACCTGCCCGCCTCGGCCATCACGCCCGGCGAAACCGTGCTGGTCGTGGACGACCTCATCCGTTCGGGCGAGACGCAGGAACTCCTCTTGGACATCGCCGAGGACGCGGACGCGAACGTCGGCGGCGTCTTCGCCCTCATCGCGGCCGGAACGGAGGGAATCGAACGAGCGAAAGGACGGACGGACGCCCCCGTCGGCGCGCTTGCGTCGTTCGAATGACGTCTCGGTAGCACGCGGTAGTGAGCATCGTCATGTAAATTTTGCTCGAATGTGGGCGAAGAATTCCCCGACATATACATAATTACGTATTGGTGCCTAGATTCGATGAGAACTGTTAAGTAGGTATTCGCGTTTATGCTCACTCGTGAATCATGGGGCTAAAAGACATCAACGGTAATCGGCAGGAATCGGGCGTATCCGGCATGCTAGCTGACTACTTCGGTTTCGAGGAGCACGACACGACCCTCGGGACGGAGATCATGGCAGGGATAACGACGTTCCTGACGATGAGTTACATCGTCGTCGTGAACCCGTCCATCCTCGCGGATAACCCGCAGATACCGATTCAGGACGGTATCAACCTCGCGGGCTACTCGTACAACCAGACGGTGGCGATGCTCGCGGTCGTGACCATCATCGCCGCCGCGGTTGCGACGTTGACGATGGCGTTCTACGCGAACAGACCGTTCGCACAGGCACCGGGTCTTGGCCTGAACGCCTTCTTCGCGTTCACCGTCGTCGGAACGCTCGGCGTCTCGTGGCAGACGGCGCTCGCCGCCGTCGTCGTGGAAGGTGTGCTGTTCATCCTCCTGACCGCTATCGGCGCACGAAAATACATCATCCGCCTGTTCCCCGAACCCGTGAAGTTCGCGGTCGGAACGGGTATCGGACTGTTCCTCGCCATCATCGGACTCGAAGCGATGAACGTCGTCGTCGCCGACTCGGCGACCCTCGTCACGCTCGGCCCGGTCGCCTCCGACCCCACAGCGATCCTCTCCGTTCTCGGTCTCTTCCTCACGTTCGCACTCTACTCCCGCGGAATTCCGGGTTCCATCATCATCGGCATCGCCGCGACCACCATCGCCGGTTACGCCGCCGAGTTCTTCGGTCTCGTCGGCGCAGGAACCCTCACCCCGACGATGACGGGTGCGACCTACGACATCTCTCCCGTCGCTGGCGCGTTCGTGAGCGGCCTCGGAGCCCACGGACTGACCACGCTCGACGGACTGTTCTCGTTCGGCCTCATCGTGTTCACGTTCTTCTTCGTGGACTTCTTCGACACCGCCGGAACGCTCGTCGGCGTCGGACAGGTCGGCGGCTTCCTCAACGACGAGGGGAACCTTCCCGAAGTAGAGAAACCGCTGATGGCGGACGCCATCGGTACCACGGTTGGCGGTATGCTCGGCACCTCGACGGTGACAACGTACATCGAATCCGCCTCGGGCGTCGAGGAGGGCGGCCGAACCGGAATGACGGCGCTCGTCATCGGCGTCCTGTTCCTGCTCTCGCTCGTGTTCGTTCCCTTGGCGGCCGCGGTGCCCCAGTACGCCTCGCACATCGCGCTGGTCGTCATCGGCGTCGTCATGCTGGGCAACGTCGTTGACATCGCGTGGGACGACATCACCAACACCGTCCCTGCCGGAATGACCATCCTCGTCATGCCCTTCACCTACTCCATCGCCTACGGCATCGCCGCGGGCATCGTCTCCTACCCCATCGTCAAACTCGCCGCCGGAAAGCGCGATGATATCCGCCTCGGTCACTGGGCGCTCGCCGCGGCGTTCGTCCTCTACTTCTTCGTCCGCACGAGCGGCGTCCTGCAAGGGAACGTCTGAACACCGCCCCACTCCGCTCCGCTGTTCGAAAACCAGCGGGGTTTCTCATCGCCGGATGGATTCCTTTCGTCACTCGAAATCCGGCGGAATTCCTCGCGAACAGCACACTCTTATTTCTCACTTCCCTATGCGCTCGTATGTCGAACATCGAACTGTACGAACTCAGAGGGTGCCCGTTCTGTTCGAAGGTGACGTCCAAGTTGGACGAACTCGAACTGGACTACGAGACGCACTCCGTTCCCCGAAGACGCTCGCAGCGAACCGAAGTGAAAGAAATCAGCGGGCAAACCGGCGTGCCGGTGCTGGTCGATACGGAACACGGCATCGAGGGGATGCCCGAGAGCGACGACATCAACGAGTATCTGGAGACAACGTACGGCGAGTAACGACGCCGAGTCGAAGCGTTCGGTCGGAGTTCCGACGTTCGGGTTCCTCCCCGTGGTGAAAATCAGCGAAAAATCGGGCTAACGGGAAAACCGAGGCGACGATTTCAGGCTTCCGCGCGTTCCCGAATCAGCTTTTGCAGTTCGTCCGCGTCGTCGATTCCTTCGATTTCCTCGCGTTCGACCAGCGCGGTTCCGTCGACCGTTTCGCGCCGCGCTTCGTCCACGAAGTACACGGAGCGGGTGCGGGCGACGCGGCTGATGGAACTCATGATTCGAGCGCGCTTCTCGGCGGTTCGGGTGAACGTCGAATGGCTCGTCAGGACGCGGTCCTCGCGGTCGTCCTCGCTGACCGTCCTGAACGGGGCGCGGTTCGTCGGATGGACGGTGAACCCGACGCGGGTGAGCGCGGAGAACATGTCCTTGTCGTCGGGTTCGGCTTCCGGTTCGTCCGGCTCGTCGGCGTCCGTCAACTCCTCGGCACCGTCGAACACCTCGACCGGACTCGTCAACTCGCGGTCGAAGAGCGCTTCGAGTTCGACCGCAACCTCGACGCTGGCGTTCATGCCGCCCTCGTACTTCGAGACGGTGCGGCGGGAGACGCCGAGTTCGGACGCCAACTGCCCGAGGCTCCAGCCTCGGTCTTGGCGCTCGTCACGGAGGATGTCGCCGTCGATGTTGACGTACAGGCCGCCGGGCGCGGCGTACACGAGCGGCGGGACGCCCTCCACGAAGAGGTCAACCGCCGTATCCGGGCTGAACACCGGGACGCCGTGGCGGAAGTACACCACGCCGGTTTCGAGGTCCTGATTTCGGGTCCGGAGGCCGAGCACCAACGGCGTCGCGTCGAGATACGTGCCGAGACGCCGCATCTCGACGCCCGTCTGGGCGTCGAACGCGTCGATATTGCCGAGGATCTTCAACAGCAGGAGGTCTGGTCCTCGTCGCGCTGCCACGTCGAAACTCTTTGGTCGGATAGCACACCGGTCGCTGACTACGAATCCAGCGTCCTCTAACATCGCAGTCACGTTTCCGACCAGTGCAGACCGGGACATGGTGACAGGTAAGTGATTCCAGTATAAAGGCGTTTTGGCGCGCTACATCGGCGCAGTCTTGCGATTGTCAAAATTGCCGGCGATAGATTCATATACGTTAGATTTCTTCGAAAGCGGTTAGTTCGCCACGCCGCAACCCCCGGACGTGACGGTCATCGGTCTCGACGACACCGACTCCCGAAACCGGGGCATGTGTACGACCTACCTCGCGGCGCGACTCGCCGAACGGATTCGAGACGCCGGGGGGACCGTGGAGCGACTGCTCCTCGTCCGACTCAACCCCGCCGTGAAACACAAGACGCGGGGCAACGCCGCGTTGGCGATTCACACCGATTTCGACGCCGAACGGGCGTTCGAACTCGCCCGCGGGGAGTTGTCCGCCGCCGCCGAAACCGACGACCCGAGAACGAACCCCGGCCTCGTCGTCGCTCCCCACGGCCCCGACGAGGCACCCGACGAAATCGCCGACTTCGCGCGGCGCGCCGTTCGGGAACTGCTCTCCCGCGAGGAGGCCGAGCGGCGAATCGAGGCCGCGGGCTATCGCCACGCGGGATGGAAGAATGGCCGCGGGAAAATCGGCGCGGTGGCGGCCGTCGGCGCACACGCCGCCTTCTCCGAGTGGACCTACGAACACATCTCTTACCGAGAACCCGAGCGGTGGGGCACCCCCCGAGAGGTAAACTTCGACTCGGCCTTCGCCGCCGCCGATTCGGGCTACCCGGACGTGTGGGACACCGTTGACCGCGGCACCGGCGAGGCGGTCTGCGTCCCCCACACGCCCTGCCCATCCTCCACGGGATTCGCGGCGACGACCCGGAGGCCGTCCGCCGCGTCTCGGAGGGCATCGACGGCGAACCCGTCGCCCGAACTGCGCTGTTCGTGACGAATCAGGGAACCGACGCCCACCTGCAGGACGCCGCCCTGCACGAGGTCGAAGACGACAGCGCCTACCGGGTGACGGGAACCGTCGCCTCGGAACCGGAGACGCGGCGCGGCGGGCACGTCTTCTTCACCGTGACGGACGGCGAGGCCGAACTCACCTGTGCCGCCTTCGAACCCACGAAGCGCTTCCGCGACCACGTTCGGAACCTCCGCCCCGGCGACCGAATCACGGCCTGCGGCGAGGTGACGAAGGGAACCCTGAAACTGGAGAAGTTCGCGGTGCGGTCGCTCGACGCGACGGAACTCGTGACGCCGAACTGTCCCGACTGCGGCCGCTCGATGAAGAGCGCGGGGGCCGGACAGGGCTACCGCTGTCGGCGGTGCGGAACCGACGCGGCGGGCAAAGTCGAGCGCGAACTCGACCGCGAACTCGAAGTCGGGTGGTACGAAGTCCCGCCGGAAGCGCGACGCCACATCGCAAAACCCCTCGTCCGCGGCGATTTCGACGCCCCGACGCATCCGGAGTGGTGACCGGTTCGAGGCGGGCGATTTCCGCGACTGTTCTGTGCGTCTATTGGCTGGATAGGGGTTGCGGGAGTTTTTTGACTACACTCGCTACGAACAAACGAAAACTGCACGTCAGCAGTTACGACGTCACCAAATCAACAGTACGACATCACGAAAACCGCTATCCGGTCGCCAGTTACGCTTTCAGTCCGCTGCCCGTGAGCGGGACCACCACGTCGGCGTCGTCCGCCAAAATCCCTCGGTCGCGGTACTCCGTCAGACCGGCCGCGGCGACGGCGCTCGTGGGTTCGACGTAGAACCCGGTCCGGTGGAGTTTCTCCAGCGCCGCTTCCGTGGAACCCGCGTCCAGCGCGATGGCGTCGCCGTCCGTCGCGTCGATGGCGTCCACGATCTGGTCGCGGCGGGCGGGATGCGTTATCTGAATCCCGTCCGCGACGTCGTTGCGCGCGTCGGCGTGGCCGTCGCCGGAGCGACCGTCAGTACCATTCTCGCCCTCGCCCCGCCCTTGCCCTCACCCTCGCCGTCGTTGCGCTCGTCGGCGTGGATGCCGTCCGCGATGGGGGAGACGCCCGCGGCCTGCACGCCGAGGAGTCGCGGCATCGAGTCGGTCCACCCCGCGTCGAGCAGGGCGCGGAAGCCGCGGTACGCGCCGAGGAAGAGCGTTCCGTGCCCGAGCGGCGTCACGACGGCATCCGGGACGTTCCAGTCGCGTTGGGCGGCGAGTTCCAGCGCGAACGTCATCGTCCCCGCGAAGAAGGCCGGGTTCCACGCGTGGCTGGCGTACCACCCGTCGCCGTTCTCGACGGCTTCGATGCACGCGTCGGTCACGTCCTGTCTGCTCCCCTCGATTCGGACCGGGGTCGCACCGGCGCACTCGATGGCCTTTAGTTTCGAAGCCTTCGCGTCCTCCGGGACGTAGATTTCGGCGTCGATACCCGCCCGAGCGGCGTACTGGGCGATGGCCGCCCCCGCGTTGCCCGAGGAGTCTTCGAGCACCGTCTCGACGCCGAGTTCGGCGGCGTGCGAGAGGGTCGTCGTCGCACCGCGGTCCTTGAAACTGCCCGAGGGGAACACACAGTCCAGCTTGAACTGGGCGTTCCAGTCGTCGGCATCGACGAGCGGCGTGAACCCCTCGCCGAGGGTCGCCACGCGCCGGACCGGGAGAAACTCCTCGAAGGCCCACAGGCCGTCCCGCGTGTCGATGTCGGTGAACTCGGGCGGGGGACCGTCGGGAAGCGGTTGCTCGGAGAAATCCAACGGATGGCCGCACTCACAGCGCCACGGCTCGTCCGCCCCGGCGGCGTATTCGTTCCCGCAAGCCGAACAGGAGAGGGAAGTTACCATGCGTTGGTCAGTAGCGGCTGACGTCGATGCCCACCGAACAGACGTATTCGCCAGTAGCGACTTGCGGCAGGCGACGCGAGCGCCAGAAGATGCCGGTGCGGTCGGCGGTGACTTCGGCTTTCAGGCGGCCGAACACGTCGGTGATGGTGAACAGCGTCTCGCCCGGCGACACGTCGTCGCCGAGGTCCTTCTGGAAGGTGACGAGACCGCCGCTCGGCGCGCCGTAGCGGTCGAAACCGGTCGCTCGCGTCTGGGTGTTCACCGTCACGTCCTCGTCGAGGAAGCCGTAGTAGCGAAGGACGTTGAACACGCCGTCGACGCCGTACTGGATGCTCTTTTCGTCCCAGCCGACACAGCCGCCGAGTTCCGGGTCGATGGTCGGGACCCCCTCGTCCGGCGCGGCGCGGGCGAGTTGTCCGTCCGGTCCCTTCTGGTCGAGGACGTAGCCGCAGTTGAACACCTTGGCGAGTTCGAGACACTCGTCGTGCAGTCGGTGGCGCGGGCCACAGCGGACACGAGCCTCGTTTATCATCCGACTGGTCGAGCCCTGGTGCAGATCGAGCACGAGGTCGGCGCGCATCGCGGTCTCGAAGGTCGCCGCCGCGATTCGCTCGCTCGACGTCCCCGACTCGTTGCCGGGGTACGTCCGGTTCATCTTCGTGTCGTCGATGGGATTCCTGTGTTCAGCCACCTGAAAGCCGTGGTAGTTGACGAGACCGGTGATGAGAATCGTTCCCGAGAGTTCCTCGGGGTCGAGTTGCGGGACGACTCGGTTGACGACACCGAGTCCGTTGAGTTCGTCGCCGTCGCTGACGGCCTGGATATAGAGCGTCTTTCCGTCGTCCGCGCCGTTGATAACGGCAACCGGGAGGCCGAACTGGCTCCCGTCGCGAGTTTCACCGACCGGGAGGCGGCCCGTGTCCATCTCCCCAGGGGCCGCGCTCGCCGTTCCGAGCGTTGTCATTACCGAAACACCGTCGCCGAAAACCCTTAGCAGTTCGGTATTCCCGTTGCCAGGTTCGGCACGGCACGTCGTTTGCGGGTGAAAATCGGTCGGTGATTCGAACGGACACTTTTTGATTGGAGGACGGCTGTCCTCTCCATGGACCGAGAAAAGATATCGAGCGGAACCGAGTGGGAAGGACGCGTCGGCTACTCGCGTGCGGTTCGCGTTGGAAACGAAGTCCGGGTCTCCGGGACCACCGCCACCGACGACGATGGGACCATCGTCGGCGAGGGAGACGCGTATCGCCAGACGAAACGGACGCTCGGAAACGTCGAATCGGCACTCGAAGAAGCGGGTGCGAGCCTCGACGACGTGGTTCGAACGCGTATGTACGTCACCGACATCGAGAACTGGGAACCGGTCGGCGAGGCGCACGCCGAATTCTTCGGTGACGTGCGACCCGCCACCAGCATGGTGGAGGTCAGCAGGCTCATCGACTCCGAGATGCTGGTCGAAATCGAAGCCGACGCCATCGTCACGGCGTGACCGACGCACCTTTTATTCGGCCGTTCCAACCACCGAGCGTGCAAGAAGAGATTCCCGAACGCCCGCCGACATCGAACCTCATCGAGGCGCTGAACGTCCGCCGAAACGCCGCGTTCGGCTTCACGATGAGCATCGTGTTCACCGCGCTCGTCTACGTCTACCGAGTCGTCCTCGTCGGGCACGTCAGGGGACAGGCGGGAACGCCGACCGCGTATCTCGCGCTCGGATTCGTGCTGGCGTTCACGCTCGGCGCGCTGTTGACGGCGGCGTTGACGCTCGTTTCGGCGCGGCGGCTCGCGCGTGACCTCGACTGACCGACTTCGGCCCGATGACCCACCTCACACGCCGCGCGCCACATCACCCACATCACGCTATCCGCGCCGCGCCATCCGCACCACGCCGCGCGCCGCGCCATCCGCACCACGCCACCCGCCTCACTCTATCCGTTCCCCACCGGACAGTTCGGTGAGCCGTTCGGCACCCGATCGCGTTCCCTTCGCCAACAGCACGTCGCCCGCGTGAACCTCGGTTTCCGGGCCGGGCGAAATCACCCAGTCGTCCGGCGGCCGCCGAACCGCGATGACGCGCATTCCCGTCTCGGTTTCGACCTGCTCCTCGCCCAGCGTCGTGTCGTCGAACGCGCTCCCGTTCGTGACGGTGACGCGGACGATGACCTCATCGCTCTCCTGTACCGCGTGTTCGACCACCGGATGGGTTCCGAGGCCGCGGAGAACGCCCTCACTGATTTCGACGGCCGCGTCGCTGATGACCTCCGTGCTGTTGGCGAGGTGGACGAGTCCGCGCAAGGAAACGGGGTCGTCCGCGTGCGCCGCCGCCTGCAACGTCCACGCCTCGAAGCGCGACTGAAGCGCGTCCACTTCGGCTTCGAGTTCCACCACCTCTTCGGCCACGTCCGTGCTGTCGAACAGGACGCTCCCGTAGGCCAAATCGACCGCGAGTTCGCTCATGTTCTTCATCAGGACGATGGAATCGACCGCGCGTTCGAGGTCGGTGTCGTCCGCCTCCGGGGGTTCGGGTGGTTGGTACTCCCGGCCGGTCGCCTCCTCGTACACGTCGGCGATGCCCTCCTCCGGCCCGCGCAACAGGAGTCGGTCGTCCACCCGGAGGTCGGTGTCGCGGTGGGGGTTCAGAATCCAGTCGCCGCCGCGATGGATGGCGATGACGCGAACCCCGGTCTCGGTTTCGAGGTTCAACGCGCCGAGCGTCCCCCCGGCGAGCGGTGACGACTCCGCTATCGTGGCGTGGACGAGCGTCTCTATCGCCTCGGGGAGCGTCGCGCGCATCGCCTGCGGGAGGCCGATATCCTCCAAGACGACCTTGGCGATGTCGCCCGCCGCGTCGGCGATTTTCTCGGCCGCACCGACGACGCCGAGGACGGGCGCGAGTTCTTCCGCATCCTCCGGGCTTCTGGCGGCCATGAGCAGGCTCATTCTGGCCTGCATCTGGAGCACGTCCATCTTCCCTTCGAGGGCGATTACCTCCTCAGCGATGTCGTCGCTGCCGTGGAGGACGGCCGAGTACGAGAGGTCGATGAGTAGTTCCGCGGTGTCTTTCATCTCCGCCAAGACCTCCTTCACGCTCCGGGGTTCGTACTCGACGTCGCCGCTCGCGGGTTCCATACGCCGACGTTGGTCACTCTCGCGTAAAAACGTTCGCGGGTCGTTGGGGAACGACCACGAAAGATAATCCTTTTGCGGCTACCCCGTGAATCGTCCGAACATGGCAGACGAGGTTAAAAAAGGCTTAGAGGGCGTTGTAGTCGCGGAGTCAGCACTGAGCCACATCGATGGCGACGAGGGAAAACTCATCTATCGCGGATACACGATAGAAGACCTCGCTCGTGGCGCGAGTTACGAGGAAGTGCTGTACCTCCTCTGGCACGGTGAGCTGCCGAATCGTGACGAACTCGAGGCCTTCAGCGACTCCATGACAGAGGAGCGCGAGGTGGACGATGGCGTCATGGACACCGTGCGCGAACTCGCCGAATCCGATTCCGAACCGATGGCGGCGCTCCGCACCGCCGTCTCCATGCTGGCGACGTACGACCCCGACGACTCCGACACCGACCCCTCGGACCGCGAGGCGAACCTCCGAAAGGGTCGCCGCATCACCGCGAAGATTCCGACCATCCTCGCGGCGTTCACACGCATCCGGAACGGCGACGACCCCGTCGAACCGCGAGCTGACCTCGGTCACGCCGCCAACTTCCTCTACATGCTCAACGACGAGGAACCGGACGCCGTGCTCGCGGACGTGTTCGACCAAGCGCTCGTGCTCCACGCGGACCACGGCCTGAACGCCTCGACGTTCTCGGCGATGGTCACGTCGAGCACCCTCGCCGACCTGCACAGCGCCGTGACGAGTGCTATCGGCACGCTCTCCGGGTCGTTGCACGGCGGCGCGAACGCCAACGTCATGCGGATGCTGAAGGAAGTGGACGATAGCGACCAGGACCCCGTGGAGTGGGTGCAGAACGCGCTCGACGAGGGGCGACGCGTCGCTGGCTTCGGCCACCGCGTCTACAACGTGAAGGACCCGCGGGCGAAAATCCTCAGCGAACAGAGCGAGGAACTCGGCGAGGCCGCGGGCGACACGAAGTGGTACGAGATGTCCGTCTCCATCGAGAACTACATGAAAGAGGAGAAGGGTCTCGCGCCCAACGTGGACTTCTACTCCGCCTCGACCTACTACCAGATGGGTATCCCCATCGACATCTACACGCCCATCTTCGCGCTCTCGCGCGTCGGCGGTTGGATAGCGCACGTGCTCGAACAGTATGACGACAACCGCCTCATCCGCCCGCGAGCCAAGTACGTCGGCGACGAGGACGTCGAGTTCGTCCCCATCGACGAGCGATAAGCGCGATTCGAGTTCGACCTTCGATTTTCGCCTTCGATTTTCGTTTTCAAGCGATTACTCCGACAGGAGGTCGTCCACCATTCCATCGACGTGAGCGATTTCTTCCTGCACGACTCCGTGGGCCATCCCCTCGAATATCCGTTCGGTGACCGAGCCGTCCAGTTCCGTCAGGACCGCCTCCGTCTCGTGGACGCGTTCGACGGGGATGTGCGGGTCGCGGTCGCCACACCCGAGGTACACCGGCGTTCCGTCGAGCGACCCCTCGTACTCGCGCGCCGTTCCCTCGGGACCGATGAGACCGCCGCTGAACGCCGCGACGCCGCCGTATTTTCGGGCGTTCCGCGCGACGAATTCGGTCGTCAGACACGCACCCTGTGAGAAGCCGAGCAGGAAAACGCGTTCCGGCGGGATACCGACAGATTCGAGATCGGAGACGAGCGTTTCGAGGAGCGAGAGCGCGGACGAGAGGTACGGTTGGTTCGCATCGAGCGGCGCAAGAAACGACTGCGGGTACCACGTGTTTCGCGCCGCCTGTGGCGCGAGGAAGGCGATTTCCTCGCGTCGAAACTCGTCGGCGAGGTCGAGGATGCTCTGTGCGGTCGCACCGCGGCCGTGCACCAACACCATGGCCGCCGACGCCTCGTCCGGCGACGCGCCGGACGTGACGACGGATTGTCCCGCATGTGGGCCGTCGATATCGCTCGTCTCGAAGGTCGAGTCGGTCATAACCGAGGAATGGGTCTCGTGTTCCCTACCACTTTCTCTCGCGGGGGAACTCTCCGGCTTTCGGCGCGGGAAGAAATCCCGAAATAGCTAGGTGCCGTCCGAACTCCCGCGCTCTTCCATCATCGCCGCGGCGCGAGTCGCCCAGTTGCCGTGATAGAATCCCGTGCCGACGACGCCCAGCGCCCACACGTAGTAGAGAATGATTCCGGCGTACACGCCCACGATTCCGTACTGGAAGTGAACGCCGACGACCCACGAAAAGCCGACCATGAACACGAACATTCCCGACGTTCGGGCGATAAAGGGCGTCTTGGTGTCGCTTCCGCCCTGCAGCGCACCGGCGAGAACGACGAAGGAGACGAGGAACGGCGCGGCGAGCCCGTACACGCGGGCGAAATCCGCGGCGTAACGGAGCGTCGCCGGGTCCGAGGTGAAGATGCGCGCCAAGGGTTCGGCGGCGAGAAAGAGGACGACGCCGATGCCGCCGACTGTCACGAGTCCGAGCGCCGTCGTTGCCCAGCCTTCGAACCGAGCGCGGTCCGGGTCACCGTCACCGAGCGCCTGCCCGACGACGACGCTGGAGGCGACGCTGTACCCGCGCGAGAGCGGACCCGTCACCTGTTGGTACACCCGTCGGCCGATCTGGAACGCCGCGTTCACGTCGGTGCCGAAGGAGAGCAAAATCGCGTTGAACGGGAACTCCGCGACGGTCGCCGCGAATCCCTCGCCGATTCGCGGGGCGCTGACGGCGAGCAACTGCTTCGTAATGGTTCGATTCCGGGGCCGCGTGAACGACGTTCGCGTCACGCCGAACGCGATAGCCAGCACGAGCACGACCGCGGTGAACAGGTTTCCGACCGCGGTGGCCACGCCGACGCCGACGATTCGCAACTCCGGGAACGGGCCGAGACCGAGCCCCAATCCGACCGTCCCGCCGATGTTGAGCACGTTGGAGACCACGTTGACGTACATCGGCGTTCGCGTGTCCCCCGTTCCCTGCAGAGAGCGAGCGGCCACCAGCGAGACGTGGCGAGCGGGCGCGGTGAAAAAGATGACGGTGAGATACGAGCCGCCCATCCGCGCGACGTTTTCGGGTGCGCCGAGCAGCGCGATTGCGGGTTCGGCGACCAACAGACCGAAGAGGACGAACGGAACGCCGGAAACCGCACCGACGAGGATAGCTTGCGTCACCGCCTCGTCGCGGTTGGCCGTCGCACCGCCGCCCGTATCCTGACTGGAGAGGGCAATCGCGCCGCCGCCGAGTCCGAGTCCGATTCGGAGCGGCAACCGCGCGTAGAGGTCCGCGAGACCGATTGCCGCGACGGCGGCGGGCGAAAACAGCCCGGTGACGATGATGTCGGTCGTCCGCATCATCGTTCGGAGCACCTGCTCGGCCATGACGGGCCACGAGAGTCCGAGGACCCGCCGCCAAACGGCGACGAACCGCGAACGTCCTGTCACGCGACGGAATTGTTTCCGACGGGGTTTGGCTGTATCGGAACGGGCAACCGACGCGCCGGACGTCCCCACCCGGTAGGGCTAACTGGCCGTCGTTCGTGTGGCAGGTCACATGCTGGTGTTCGTCTACGGTACCCTGACCGACCCTGAGCGCGTCGCGTCCGTCGTCGAGACGTTCGAATTCGTCGGCGACGCGACGCTCGTCGGATTGCATCGCGTCGATGGCCGCTATCCGACGCTCGCACCGGGCGGCCACACCGAAGGCAGGTTGCTCGAAACACCCGATGTGGGCGCACTCGACTCGTACGAAGGCGTCGAACGGGGGCTCTACAGCAGAGTCCCGATTCCCGGCGACGGCACCTCCGAGGACGAAATCGCGGTGTACGTCGGCGACCCGACCAAACTCGACGCGACGGAATCGATTTCGTGGCCCGGAGACGGACCGCTCGAAAGTCGAATATACCAATACGTTGAAAATGGCATGGTTCGGGTTAGAACGAACGATTAATTTATGTACGACATCCGTCTGACTCCGAACGTCTGCCTTCCGTCTGACACCGGTGCTACCCTCCCGCTTGCTATCGATTTTACTTTCACTCCGCCCCCCGTGCGCTTAAGTAGTACGGCGCGCTGGTTCAAAACGCGGTCACACGCTCCGCGCTCCCATTCTTTCCCCCTTTTGAAATATGAGTGACAACAATAGAGGGTAGTCGAACGAGTATCGAAACTGGTACCGAAACGGATCAGTCGTCAACGGAACTGTTGGCGCTCCGCGACGCACGCCGGGTCATTCCGTCGCTCACTTGGAAGTAGTAGTAGATACCGAAACCGACGGCAGCCACGCAGTTCGAAAGGGTAACAGCCCAGAAGACGGCGTGAACGTCGTATCCGAGCCACAACACACCGACGGCGGCGATTGGGAGTCGAATCCCCCAATATTTCACCATATCCGCGACCATCGTCGTCTTGGTCCGGCTTGCACCGTTGAACCCGGCACCGAGGAGGTACATCACGCCGATTCCCCAGTACCCGTAGGCGAGGATGCGGAGATAATCGACCGTGAGGTCGTACGTAGCCTGTGAAACATTGGGAACGAATAGGTTCGTCAACATGCCGGGAATAAACCACTGAATGACGCCGATGACCGAGAGGCCGACCGCCGCGATGGCGACGCCGACCCACGTCGTCCTACTCGCTCGCATCGGATTTTCGGCACCGATGTTCTGCCCGATGACGCTCTGTGCGGCGCTTTGAAGGCCGCTCGCGGGAATGAAAGCGATACTGGCGACGCTCGCACCGATGGTGTACGCGGAGACGGCAGCAGGGCCGCCAGCGGCCGTCACAACCGCGATAATGAGGACGCGGACGGATTGTGCAGCAGCGCGCTGGCCGAACATCGGCAAGCCGATGTCGAGCAGTTCACGGTAGTCGCTCAACCGGAACGTCATCGCCTCCCGCGTGAGAGTGAAGCCGTCCCGACCGCGAATCAACATTCCGAGGCCGAACAGGGACGAACAACCGTACCCGAGTATCGTAGCGAGGGCGGCACCCGCGATGCCGAACCCTTCGAATCCGGGGATACCAAGTCCGAAGATGAGAATCGGGTCGAGAACGATGTTGATACCGACCGCCACGACGTTGATGTAGAGCGCGGCACGCGAGTCACCCCAGCCGACGAATCCCATCTCGATAGCGTCGCCCATTCCCAAGATGGGAAAGCCGAATGAGTACGTAACCAGATAGGTGACGGCGGCAGACGCAACGGCGGGTTCGGCGCCGAACAGCGCGATGATATCCCGCCCGAAAACGAAGATGAGAACGGTCATCGTTATCCCGAGCGCGAACGCGAGCGACATCCCATGAAACACCGCTCTCCGGGCGCGTGACAACTCGTTAGCACCGACGCGCTGGGAGACGAGAACTTGTGTTCCGGTCATAGTAATCATGAAAACCGAGAAGATGAGCGACGTTAGGGGGATATTGACACCGACTGCGGCAACCGCGGTCTCGCCGAGTCGACCGAGCCAGAAGATATCGACGATTTGTTGGGCGACCTGTACGAGGTTTTGGACGACGAGCGGTACAGCGAGAAGGACGAGAGCACGCACTAACGACCCGTTAGTGATTTCGTCCCGTGAGACATTGAGCATGGTTTTTGCCGTTACATGCGTTATAAAATCGTGATAGTATTTATAGATATGGCAATGAAGATGTGAGAAACAAGGACACGGATATGAGAGGGATCACTCAGTCCGTCGTGGCTCCGTCTGTTGTGCCGCCTGCTGTCGTGTCTGTCGGCTCGCACGACCAATTTTGTAACTGGTGTAGATGAAGTACAGTCCCGCCAGACCGACGAGGACGTAGATGAGGTCCGTGACTACTTGTGCGACGTTGGGGAGGAACAGGAGTCCCGCCACCTGCCGGACGACGTTGACTCGCCCGCCGGTCAGGTCGGTGATGCCGAGAATCCCCCAGTTGAGCGCACCGATGATGATGAGAAGCATGCTGAACCAATCCAGTCCGTTCGTCCGCATGCCGTCGGACGACTCCGTGTTACGATTCGTAGCCATGGAACGGAACTAGGGAAACTACCCGTATTGTTATTTGCCAGTTGTACACGGACCGGCGCGAGTATTCGACCGTTTCCATCCCGAAACGGAAATTATGGACGAACGTGGAGCGGAACCGGACGGAGCACTTCGGACAATACCCTATCCTTTTGTCGTGGCGGGCCGAAAGCGTCGGTAATGAGTGGGCGGCGCAAACCCGACTGGTTGAAGATGCGACCCCCGTCGGGACAGGAGTTTACGGGTATCAAGCAGACGCTCCGAGAGCACGACCTCAATACGGTTTGTGAGGAGGCCAACTGTCCGAACCTCGGAGAGTGCTGGAGCGGGAGAGGTGCCGACGGCGGCGGAACGGCCACCTTCATGCTGATGGGACACAAGTGTACGCGAAGCTGTGGCTTTTGCGACGTCGATACCGGCGGCGGCGAACCGCTCGACCCCGACGAACCGGTGAACGTGGCCAGCGCCATCGCCGAAATCGGCCTCGACTACGTGGTGCTCACGTCGGTTGACCGCGACGACCTCGAAGGACAGGGTGCCGAACACTTCGCGCAGACGATTCGGGAGATAAAGAAGCGCCACCCCGGAATTCTCGTGGAAGTGTTGATTCCCGACTTCCAAGGCGACGAAACGCTCGTTCGGAAGATAATCGACGCGGACCCGGACGTCATCGCGCACAACGTCGAGACGGTCGAACGCCTCCAAGGGCACGTCCGCGACCCGCGAGCGGGCTACGAACAGAGCCTCGGCGTTCTCGAACAGGTCACGCGCGAATCGGACATCTACACGAAGACGAGCCTGATGTTGGGCCTCGGCGAGTACGACCACGAGGTGTATCAGGCGCTTTCGGACCTCCGGGAGACGGACGTGGACATCGTGACGCTCGGCCAGTATCTCCAGCCGTCGCGGATGCACCTCGACGTCGAAGAGTACGTTCACCCGGCGAAATACCGAACGTGGCAGGAAGTCGCCGAAGAGGAACTGGGATTCCTCTACTGTGCGAGCGGGCCGATGGTCCGGTCGTCGTACAAGGCGGGCGAGCTGTTCGTCGATGCCATCCTCCGGGATGGGAAGACGGTCGAGCAAGCAAGGAGAGAGGCCCGGAGGGTCTCCGTATAGTGAGCGGGGAGGAACGACCGGCGAGCCGCGAGCCGTGAGGCGTCGCACGCGACACGCTTCGTCATAGCAAACAGGGTACGAGCCGCGAGGAGGGGAGTTCGGCGGATTTCTGTTTGAACGAACGGTGAAATGAGCTGAATGATGTACAACTCTGTCCGAACATATATACAATGGAATTACCGGTAAATTTCGACAGTAACCGATACGTCCACCATTCAACTGCTATTCGGCGAATAACTTTATATTGAAAGATTATATCCGGATTTGGAGGACGATTCTGTGAAAATCGTGTGAGAGACAATTCCTATGGGAAGTTAATTACGAAAACCCTATAATGCGCGCGAGAGTTCTTTTGTGTATGTCAGGATGGGTTCGATCGTGAGCATCGTACACCAAGACCCCCAGGACCGAGTACAGATACTGGATGAAGACGGGACGGTGCTGGACGGAATGGAGGTACCGGACCTCTCCGACGAGGAACTGGTGGACATGTACCGCCAGATGCGTCTCGCCCGCCACTTCGACGAGCGAGCGGTGAGCCTCAACCGGCAGGGACGGATGGGGACCTACCCGCCGCTCTCCGGGCAGGAAGGCGCACAAATCGGAAGCGTCTACGCGCTTTCCGACGACGATTGGATGTTCCCGAGCTACCGCGAACACGGTGCGGCGCTCGTCCGCGGTCTCTCGCTCAAACGGACCATGCTCTACTGGATGGGCCACGAGGCGGGGAACGACATTCCGGACGACTCGAACATCTTCACCGTCGCGGTCCCCATCGCGACCCAGATTCCGCACGCGACCGGCGCGGCGTGGGCGTCGAAGCTCAAGGGCGAGGACAAGGCGTTCCTCTGCTACTTCGGCGACGGTGCGACGAGCGAGGGCGACTTCCACGAAGGGCTGAACTTCGCGGGCGTCTTCGACACGCCGTCCGTCTTCTTCTGTAACAACAACCAGTGGGCTATTTCGGTGCCGCGCGAGCGCCAGACGGCCAGCGCCACCATCGCCCAGAAGGCACAGGCCTACGGCTTCGAGGGCGTGCAAGTCGATGGAATGGACCCCCTCGCCGTGTATCAGGTGACGAAGGAAGCCGTCGAGAAGGCGAAAGACCCCGCGGAGGACGAACAGCGTCCGACGCTTATCGAGGCGGTCCAGTACCGCTTCGGTGCAC
>NZ_MEIH01000073.1:0-21021 GCF_001723155.1 Haladaptatus sp. W1 | reverse complement strand
CCCTGACCGACGTGACGGCGACCGGCGGCGGTCGCCGGTACGTGACGACCGACGACGGGATTTGTTACCGCGGTGACGACGGAACGTGGACGCCGACCAGACTCGGCGACGAGGGAATTCGGGCCGTCTCGGCGGCGGACGGGGCGGTCGCCGCGTGCGGGGAGACCGGCGTCGTCTACGAACGAGCGGACGGCGAGTGGGACCGAACCCTCACGCCCGCCAACGGGACGCTTCACGGCATCGCGGTTGCACCGTCCCGGTCGGTCGCGGTCGGCGCGGACGGAACCGTCGTCGAGCGGCGGACCGACGCGACCACGTGAGGCGCTTCGTCAGTCGCCGCGAAGCGTCAGAAATCCACCGACCCCGGCGACGAACGCCAGCCCCGCCCCCAACAGGAACGTCGGCGACCACCCGAATCGGAGGACGAGGAGGCTCGTCCCCACCCCGCCGTAGATACCTCCCCACAACTTCGCCGTGAGCATCACCGCGTAGTTCTCCGAGGAGTACTCCTCGCCGTAGTACTCACCGACGAGTCCGGGGAGGATGGAAAACGACGGACTCCTGAAGAACATCGTGACCCCGGCGAGCGCGACGAAAGCCCACTGTGCTCCCATCCCACCTGCCGCGACCATCGCGGCGAGGGCGATACCGCAACAGACCAGCGACCCGGTGAGAGTGCGCACGCGGCCCAACCGGTCCGACGCGGTACCGACGACGATGACGCCGGACGCCTGCCCGAGCGCGACCAGTGACGCCGCGGTCACCGCCGCGGTCGTCGAGAGGCCGAAGTGCGCCGCGTACACCACGACCTTCTCGACGAGCAACAGCCCGACGCCGTTGACGACGGCGAACACGACGTACAGGACCCAGAACCGACGCGTTCGAACCATCGTCCGCCACGTGACGTCGGGTCCCGATGGTGATGACCCGTCAGGCGACGAATCGCCCGCCGACTCGTCGGACCCATCGCCCGTCGAATCTCGCTCGTCCGGGTCGTGAACGACGAGCGCGGCGGTCACCGCCGTCACGCCGGATGCCACGCCCAACGCGAGCAACGTCGCGGAGAAGTCGGTCTCGACGCTCCGCTTGATGACCGAGATGAGCAGGAAACTCGTCCCGCTGAACGCCATGCTCACCGCGCCGGTCGCCATTCCGCGGCGCGAGACGAACCACCGCGAGGGAGTGTTGATGGCGACGTCGTACGCGATTCCCACGCCCGCGCCGCCGAGCGCGAACCAGAGGAAGAGCGCCGGAAGCGTCGGGTCGAAGGCGGCCCCGACGAAGCCGGAGAACAACAACGCCGCGGCCGCGAAGAACGGAATCCGCGGGCCGTACCGGTCGCGGGTCCATCCCGCGGGAAACGCCGTGAGCGTCTGTGCGACCACCATCACCGAGAATATCGTTCCCAGCGCCGTCCCGGACGCCGCCGCCTGCGCGCCCAGGGCGCCGCGGATGGCGGGCCACGAGAACTGGTATGTTCCGGCGGTGCCGACGGTTCCGACTGCGGCGGCGACGTACAACCAGCGGGACGAACGCGAACGGCCATCGGTCATGCGGGTAGTGGCGAATCGATACGTCACCCACTCAAGTATAGTCAGCGGCGGACTGGTCGAACGACCGTCGTGTCCGTCGACGGTCGTGTCCCCCGTTCGCCGTCGGATTACAGAGCTAAGGTTGTCGAGTGCCAACGCACTACATGGCTCTCGAAATAGCCTTTCGGGTGTTCGTCGCGGGCGTGCTGGTCGTCGCGCCCACGCTCCTGTTTCTCGGCCTGTGGCGGGGATTGATGGCGCTTCGTAACGATGACCTCGTGAACCGAACCATGAACGGCGAGTACGGCCCGATTCCCGAGTCGCCGATTGCAGCCGCGATGTTCGGTTTCGGCGGCGGGCGTTCCCGATTGACCAGTTCGACACACGGCGGACAGGTCCGCTGTCGGCAATGTGACGCCGTGAACCCCGAGTACGCGGATTACTGCGGAAACTGTCTGCATAAACTCGATTGAGGCCGGTTTCGGGGACGCGTTTCTCTCACCCGGCCCGCGACGGACCATCGACCGAACGGTTACAGGGTATCGCACCGTCAACGCGCGTAATGACCGCCCGAACCTCCCTCGGCTTTCACACGTTGACGGACGAAATCGACCACGACTGCACCGTCGTCGGGACGCTCCCCGACTGGCTCTCGGGGACGCTGATTCGGAACGGTCCCGGCGCGTTCGAGGTGGGAGACTCGGCGGTGGACCACTGGTTCGACGGGCTTGCGATGCTCCACGCGTTCACCTTCGGAGACGGTGGCGTCACCTACCGGAATCGATTCCTGCGCACCGAGGCCTACGAATCCGCCCGCAACGGGTCGTTCGAGAGCGGGTTCGCGACGGGGGAGACGACGCTCCGCGACCGCCTGAAGGCGTTCCTCTTCGAGAAGCCCTACGACAACGCGAACATCATCGCGGAGCGAATCGGCGACGACTACCTCGCGCTGACGGAACTGCCGCGCTGGGTGTCGTTCGACCCCGACACGCTCGAAACGCTCGGACACGTCCGGTACGACGGTCCGGCACCGACCGGCCAACTCGCCTGCGCCCACCTGAAACGCGACCCCGAGACGGACGAACTGGTGAACTTCGAGACCGCCTTCGGGCGACGCTGCCACTATCACGTCTATTCGATGTCCGCCGCGACGAACCGCCGCCACATCTGCTCGATTCCGGTCGATGATCCTGCGTACATGCACAGTTTCGCGCTGACGCCGAACTACGTCGTTCTCACCGAGTTCCCCTTCGTGGTGAACCCGCTCGACTTCCTCAAACCGGGAACACAGGGGCCGTTCATCGAGAACTTCGAGTGGAAACCGGAGCGCGGGACGCGCTTTCTCGTCATCGACCGACGACGGGGAGCGGTCGTCGCCGAACCGCGGACGGACGCGTTCTTCGGGTTCCACCACGCCAACGCTTACGAGGACGGAGACGAACTCGTCATCGACCTCGAAACCATCCCGGACGCGACCGCCATCGACACGCTGTACCTCGACACCCTCAGACGGGGGCGATTCGACGTGCTGAGCGGACGACTGGAGCGGTTTCGCGTCGAACTAGACGGCAAACGGACGACCATCGAGCGCGAGCGACTCCACGACGGGACGGCGCTCCCGACGGTTTCGCCCGCCCGCTGGTGTCGGCGGCATCGCTACGTCTACGCCCAATCGCCCGACCAACCGATGACGACGTGGCCGCAAGCGGTGACGAAAATCGACACCGAAACCGGCCGGGCCGTGGAGTTCGCGGACGAAACCGGCGACCACCGTTTCAGCGAACCGATATTCGTGCCGAACCCCGACGGCGGGCGCGAGGACGACGGCGTTGTGCTCACGGTCGCACTCCACCGGGACGAGGGTCGGTCGTCGCTGGTCGTTCTCGACGGCGAGTCGTTCGCCGAACTCGCGCGGGCGAGGATACCCAATCCGATTCCGTTCGACTTCCACGGGCGGTTCTTTCCCGAGTTGACGGGACGATAATCGCGTGGACGGGTCAGTCGGGGCGGTCCCGCGGGTCGCGTCGAGTGCGCCGGTCGCGTCCCTCGTACTGGTCGGGGTAGTCGCTGACGACCCGGAAGCCGC
Organism: Haladaptatus sp. W1; assembly: GCF_001723155.1. NCBI lineage: Archaea > Methanobacteriati > Methanobacteriota > Halobacteria > Halobacteriales > Haladaptataceae > Haladaptatus > Haladaptatus sp. W1. Next base: position 17,403 of record NZ_MEIH01000073.1, on the reverse strand, counting down.
CGGTTTCGTCGCGTCCGGCGACCTCCCGTTGTGGGACGGGAATCTTGATTCCTTCCCGGTCGAAGGCGTGCTTCACCGCCGCGATGACGGCTGTCGTCGCGCGCCATCGACGGCGGCTACTGGGGCGGTCTATCCAGAACCGAAGTTCGAGGATGACGGCGGACTCCCCGAACCCGGTCAGCACGGCGTTCGGCCGCGGGACGTTCAACACGTCGTCGACCCCTTTCATCGCTTTCTTGGCAACGTCGACCCCCCGTTTCGGGTCGGCGTCGTAGTCGATGCCGACCTCCACTTCGAGCCTGAGCCGTCCCTTCCGCCCGAAGTTGACGAGCGTGTTCGAAGTCACGAGGTCGTTGGGGAGAACGACGTACTTCCCGGAGAACGTCTCGATTCGGGTCGAGAACAGCGTGATGTCGGTGACGATGCCGTCGGTTTCCCCCCCGTTTTCGAGCGGTACCTGAATCCAGTCCCCGATTTCGAACGGCCGCGAGAACATGAGCGTGAATCCCGCGATGAGCGCGCTCAGCGTCTCGTTCGCGGCCAAGCCGATGATGATGCCGAGGAATCCCGCACCGATGAGGAACGCGCGGATGTCCACCTGCCAGACACTCAACAGCAACAACGCGGCGAGTAGGTACACCCCGACCTCCGTGAGTCGGGAGAACACCTCTCCCTGATGGCTCGTGAGACCCCCGGTTTCTGTTGTAAACCGGTCCACGGCACGAACGAGCATTCCCGAACCGATGTAGGCAGCCGCGACGACACCGATGGTGATGGCGATTCGAAATCCGGTAAGTTGGCCGAAGACGTCCACATTCGGTGCGTTCGGCGCGGCGCTGGCCCAGAGCGACAGGGCACGCTGGCCGATAAAAAGCGCGACGATGGCGCTCACGGCGAGGAGGACGACATCGACGACGCGGGGGTCGACCTGTCGCTTCAGCCGCGGCGCTATTTTCCACAGTACCCACACGACGAAGACGAGGATGACGAGGAGAAACGTCGATTGTAAGACTCGCGCTTCGGGCAGGGGAAGCAGTTCGGCGAGTCCGAGAGGGTTAGTCCACAGATTGGTCATGGTGAATCTCCGGTGTCGTCGTCGCCGGTTCCGCACCGGCCGAACTCCGACCACGGGATTCCGAGTCAATCGCGCTCTGCTTCAGTGTATTGGGCGGAAAAACGACCTCGCCGTGGCCGACGTCATCACTCCGCGTTCGAACTTCCCGCCGTCTGTATCGTCCAGTCGGCCGATTCGCGCAAGTAGTCGGGAATCGCGTCGTCGTCAAGTTTCTCGTGGAGGTAGATCGTCTCCTCCTCGACCGCGCCGCGGCCGAGGTCCACGAACAATCGCTGGAGTCCGTTGCGCCACTCAGCGTCCACCAGCTGTCGCCAACACGCCTCGAACGCGTCCTGTTCGGAGCCCGTCGGTCCTCCGCTTTCGCGCGCGATTTCGAGGCAACATTCCGGGCAGTTGCGGACGGAGACGGGTTTCGTGAGCGCGTGCACGTGACCGTCGAAGGTGACGACTGGCGCTTGCTGTTCCATCTCTCCGTGGCGGTCGCACGTCGCGCTTTCGGGTTCGGTCCCGATGTACATCGGACGTCTGTTCTGGGACATGGTTGGAGGAGAAGAAGTATCGACTGACGAGAGTATCAAGCTACTGGCGGCGAGCACCCCCGTCACAGAAAACTCATGTAGGGGGCGTAACAATCGGCACAATCGACATGCCCCTCCACCGTCCCAGTCGGCGGCGGTTCGTCGCCGCCCTCGGCGTCGGTGCGGTCGGCGCGCTCGCCGGGTGTTCCGGCGATTCGTCGCCGACGAACTCGTCGCTCGAACGGTCCGACGACGAGTGGCCGGTCGCCCACGGGACGCCGACGAACGTCGGCTACTCTCGCGCGCGAAACACACCCCGAAGTGACCCGAAGCTCGCCGAGTGGAAACTCTGGGTCATCGCGCGGTCCGAGTCGGTAATCGAGAAAGAAACCGTCCAACACGGCCGCGTGAGCAGTCCGGTCGTCGCGGACAGCACCGTGTTCGTGGCGACCGGACTGCTCGGCCGCAGGCCGGACGGGGATGGCGCGCTCGTCGCCCTCGACGCCACTACCGGGGAACCAGAGTGGTCGGTGAGACTACCCGACGGGGGGTCGGGAACGCCCGCCGTCGCGGACGGCCTCGTGTTCGTCGGGTCGAACGACCGGGCGCTGACCGCTTTCGACGCGGCTTCGGGCGACGTCCGCTGGCGAACCACGACGGGCGCGCCCGTCGGGACCCCCGCCGTCGCCGGAGCCCACGTTTACGTCGGCGACCGGGAGGGGTCCGTCCACGCGTTCAGACGGACGGACGGAACCCTTCGCTGGCGGTACGGACAGCGGCCCCTCAAATCGTTCTTCTCGCACAAGCGGTGGCGGATACGCGCCAAACCCGCCGTCACCGAGGATACCGTGTACGTCACCACGGGTATCGGGTTCGATGACACCACCGAGACCCGCGCCGGGAACCTCCTCGCGCTGTCCCGCTCGGGCGGCGACGAGCGCTGGCGCTACGAGTACCGACCGCGATACGGGAGCCACGACCTGCCGCGGGCACCGGTCGTCGCGGACGGGACGGTCTACGTCGGTCAGTCCGTCCTCCACGCCGTCGATGCGGCTGACGGGTCGAAGCGGTGGCGGTTCAACTCGGGATACGAGACGGTCAGCGCGCCCGCCGTCCGCGACGGGACCGTTTACGTCTCCTCGAAGAACGTCTACGCCCTCTCCGCGGACGACGGAACCGAACGGTGGCGGTTCGTGAACCTCGCGGAGGATTCGTACCGCGACGAGAGCCGCGTGCCGATGGAGAGCGCGCCGGTCGTCGCGAACGGAACGGTCTACGTCGGCGCGGGCGCGCTCGACGCGTCGTCGGGAAAACGGCTGTGGGGGAACGTCGGGAATCGGGAGGATGACGACTTCTTCTCCGATTTGAGCGACGCGAACGCCGTCGTCGAGGGTCCGGCGGTCACCGACGGTGCGGTGTTCGTGGCGACGCAGTACGGTGCCATCCGGCGGGCGACGCGGGGTGACGAATGAAGCGCCGCGCCTTCCTCGCGGCGGGCGGCCTCGCGCTCGGTGCGGGCTGTTCCGACCTGCTGGCCGACTCGAAGAAAACGGAGCAGTCCCCGCCGCCGGAGGAGTGTGCCATCGACCCGAACGTGACGCCCGGCACGTCCGACTGGACGAGCAAGCGCGGCGGGCCGAAAAACACCGGTTCGGTGCCGAGCGACGACGTTCCCGCGCCGCCGCTTCGCATCGACTGGACGTACACGATGAGCGGACACATGGGTGCGTCCCCTCCAGTCGTCGCGCACGAGACGGTGTACACCACGAACCTCGATAGGGAAGTTCACGCGGTGGACGCGAAGACGGGGGAACACCGGTGGCAAGCGAACGTCTCGGTGAGTTCGGCGGCGGCGGTCGCCGGAGGTCGTGTGTTCGTCGCGGACGACGGCTCCGTCACGGCGCTCGACGCGATGAGCGGCGAGCAGCGCTGGCGGACCGACTCCGACGCCAGGGCACACCTGCTCAGCGGCGGCGTGCAGGCGACCGAGCGGACGGTGTTCGTCTCAGGTCAAATGTTTCTGGCCGCGTTCGACGCCTCGACGGGGGAGGTACGGTGGCGCTTTTCGACCGGTCTGGAGACGAAGTGCCGTCCCGCAATCGCCGACGGAACGGTCTACGTCGGGAGCGACGACACCTACCTCTACGCGCTGGACGCCGAGACGGGTGAGCGACGATGGCGATACAAAACCGACGGACGCATCAATTGTGACCCCGCGGTCGCCGACGGTGGAGTGTACGCCGCTTCGGACGACGGAAATCTGTACGCACTCGACGCACGCTCGGGGAACGAGCGGTGGCGAAAGGAGGTCGGGACCATCGGCAATCTCGCGGTGGACGGCGGCCACGTCTACGTGGGGTTCGGGGGCCAGTACGGGCCGACGATGAACGCGTTTACCGCGGCGTCCGGGACCGCGTGTTGGTCATCGGAGGAGTACGTGTCGGGCTACGCCAGCGGCATCGCCGCGAGTTCCGAGTACCTCTACCTCCCCGTCGGGTCGCTCAGCGGGTCCTACTCGGAGACGCTCGGCGCGCTCGACCCGAAAACCGGAGAAACCGCGTGGCGATTCTCGAACTCGAATGCGCGGTTCGACAACGGCCCCGCCGTCGCGGACGGTGCGGTCTACGCCGCCGGTATGGGGACCGACGGGTTGACCGTCGCCCGGTTCGTTCCGAAGGATTAGTCCTCGTCGCGCAGTTCCGTCCGGCGAATCTTCCCGGTGACGGTCTTCGGCAGTTCGTCCACGAACTCGACCTCGCGGGGGTACTCGTGGGCGGACAGTTCCTCCTTGACGTGGGTCTGGATGTCCTCCGCGAGGTCGGGCGATGGCTCCGCGCTCGCGCTCGGGACGACGTATGCCTTCACGATGTTGCCCCGCTCGCGGTGGGACTTGGGCACCACGGCGGCCTCCGCGACGGCGGGATGTTCGCCGAGCGAACTCTCGACCTCGAAGGGACCGATGCGGTAGCCCGAGGAGATTATCACGTCGTCGGCGCGGCCCTCGAACCAGAAGTAGCCGTCCTCGTCGAGGTGGCCCAAGTCACCCGAGAGATACCAATCGTTCACGAAACAGTCCGCCGTCTTCTCGGGCTTGTTCCAGTACTCGGCGAAGAAGCACGGATAATCCCCGCGTTGAGCGATTTCGCCAGTTTCGCCGGGGTCGAGGGGTTCGCCGCTTTCGGGGTCCACGACGGCGGCCTCGATGCCGGGGAGCGGTTTGCCCATGCTTCCCGGCCGAACCTCCATCGTCGGGTAGTTGTTGATTATCATGTTGCCCGTCTCGGTCTGGCCGTAGGTGTCGTGGATGGTGACGCCGAGGGTCTCCTCGCCCCACTCGACCACGCCCGCGGATAGCGGTTCGCCGATGGAGAGCGCGTGGCGGAGGTCGAGGTCGGCGTCGTCCAGTACCGACTCGTTTTCCCGAAGCATCCGGTAGGCGGTCGGGACGCTGAACAGCACCGAGATGGGGTACTCGTCCAACAGGCCCGCCCACGTTTCGGGGTCGAACTCGCCCTCGTAGGTGAACAGCGTCGCACCCCAGAACCACGCGCCGAGCGTGTTGATGGGGCCGGTCAGCCATCCCAAGTCGCCGGTGGACCAGTAACAGTCGCCGGGTTGCAGGTCAACGGCGAAGCGTTGGGTCGCGGCGACACCGGCGACCCAGCGGTGTTTGTGGAGGACGCCTTTCGCCAGTCCCGTCGTTCCGCTCGTGTAGTATAGCAGCGCGTTGTCCTCGCCGCCCGTCTCGGCCGTCTCGTACTCTTTTTCCGCATCCTCCATCGCGGCGTGATAGCTGACGTCGCCGCGTCGAATCCCCGTCCCATCGTCGCTGATGACGATGACGTGTTCGACCGAAGGGGCGTCTTCGAGCGCCTTCTCGATGGTGTCCCGGTTCGACGCCGTGGTGATGACCGCTTTCGCGTCGCAGTCGTCCAGTCGGTAGGCGATGCCGTCCGGGCCGAAGCGCTCATTGACACCGCCCCAGACGCCGCCCGCTTTGAGCGTCCCGATGAGCGCGACGTAGTGCTCCGGGATTCGCGGCAGGTAGGAGAACACTCGGTCGCCGGAGTCGATACAGTCGGAGAGAACGTTCGCAAAGCGGTTGGACTCCTCGGCCAGTTCCCAGAAGGTGAGCGTTTCCCGCTCGCCGTTCTTGCCCGCGTAGTACAGCGCGACTTTCCCACGGTCATCCGCGTGTCGGTCACAAACCTCGTGGGCGATGTTCAGTCGCTCGGGTGCATTCCAATCGGCTTTCGCGAAAATGTCGTCCCACTCGAAGCTCTCTCGTTCACTGTCGTAATCATGGAGATTGTGACCGTTCATCACGGGAAACGTCGTAGACTGAACGTATAATTATTATCTAACGATGCAATCACTTCCGGCTGCGGTTCGTTTCGAGGACACCTGTCGGCGAGCGGTCGCGGAACGGAGAGCCCCCCGTCTAAAAATGGGTGAAAGCGAAACCAGAGATGGAATGACGATACTGGTGGATAGCATACGTCGATGGAGGACGACGAGCCCCTGCCGGATGTTTCGTCGGTGTCACCACCCAACGACCGTCGGAGCGACTCCCATCGCTCTCCGCTCGTCGTTGATACCGCGGAGTCGCTCGCTCGTCTCTTTTCGGTGCTCGCGGACGAGGAACCCCGACACATCATCTACGTCCTCTTTCACCACGACGAGACTACGATTGCGCTCCCGAGACTCGTGCGTTCGGTCGCCACGATTTCGGACGTAGACGAACGGACCCGACTGCGCGAACGGATGGTTCGAAGACACCTCCCGCGACTCGGATTCGTCGGAATCGTCGATTACGACCTCACCGGTGACCCCCACGTCTGGCTCTCCGCGAACACGGACATCGTGGACAAGGAACTGCTCTACGACGTCGTAAAGCGGAGTTACCGGTACGAGCGGAGAGGTGCCGAAGCCGAATCATAGATCACGGCCGTTCGAGTATCCGAAGACGGTGACGGAGAACAATCCATTGGCGGAACGGGTTCGAACGAGCACGGTCGTCGAGTTCACCCTGCCGACGGCGGAGTTCGTCCTCGCCGAGACGCTTCGCGCGGTTCCGTCGGCCACCTTCGAGATCATTCGACTCGTCGCACACGACGCCGACCGCGCGTTTCCCTACCTCTGGGTGTTCGACGACGACATCGAACGGGTCGACGACGCGCTCGCCGACGAACTCAGCATCCCGATGAGGTGACCGTGCGCCCGACGGATGCGTTCCGACACCGCCTGATGCGAGACGTCGATTCGGTCCGCCAACTCGCGGAGCGTGATTCCCCTCGGGACGTCGTAGTAGCCGTGTTTTGCCGCCAGCTGCAACACTTCCAACTGCTCCATGCTGAACCCGACGTTCCCATGGGGCGGGAGCCGACCGTGGGAAGCACCTCGGCGCGAACGTCCGGGACGCGAGCGAACGTCGCTTCGAGGGCGAACTCCTCGACCGGGACCGTGACTTCGACGAACGTGTTCATGGAAGGTAACGGGAACCGACGTCCCAGTGTGTTCTACCAGTGTATACAAGCGGTTTAAATACTCCATCCCCTGCCCATCGTTCGGACGTCGGGCAAAAGCCTCTTACTCATCGACTGCGTGATTCTCCCAACCATGACCGAACCGCTTTCGAACGAAAATCCCTCCACGCGGTCCTCGCTTGCCAAGACGGAAACCGAAGCGGAGACCGCCTTTTTCAAGCACATCGTCCGGGATGCGCTCGATGCGGTGGTGACGATCTCCGAGAACGGAACCATCGTATTCGCGAACGAGGTGGCGGGACGACTCTTCGGTTACGACCAAGACGAGTTGCTCGACGAGTCGATACGGAGTCTCTTCCCGGAGCGATATCAAGAGGCGTATCTCCACCAGTTTCGACTGCAGGTCGAGAACGCGGACTCGACGGTCGAACACAGCGGTCTCGAACGAACCGCAATCCGTCGAAACGGAGAGGAGTTTCCGGTTTCCTTTTCGCTCCGGGAACACCGGTATCACGACCGGCGACTGTTCACCGCCACGATTCGTGACATCTCCGAACGGAAACAACGGCAACGGGAACTGGAAACCGTCACCGAAAAGTATCGAACGCTGGTCGATACCGCCCCCGATGCTATCTTTCTCGCCGACGCGGAAACGGGGACGATTCTGGAAGCGAACCGGGCGGCGTCCGAACTCCTCGACCGGCCGATAGAGGAAATCGAGGGGATGCACCAGTCCGAACTCCACCCCGAGGACGACCGCGACCGATACGAAGCGCTGTTCGAACGACCGCGCGAAGACGACGCGTCCGTTCCGGACAGCCACGGCCTTTCGGTGGTCGATTCGAACGGGAATCGCATCCCCGTGTCCATCAATTCGAACTCGACCGAACTGAACGGGCGACGAGTTATTCAAGGCATCTTCCACGACATCAGCGACAGGAAACGGCGCGAGGAGGCCCTCAACAGGTTACACGCGACGACGCACGAGATGCTCGAAACGTCGACTCCTGAAACCATCTGTCAGCGCGCGGTGGAAACCGCGGCCGACGTCCTCGACCTGCCCGCGACCGGCATCTACCTCCTTTCGGAGGACGACGTGCTCGAACCGGCCGTGATGACCGAACGGGTCGATAACCTGTTCGACGGTGACGTTCCGACGTACACGTCCGACGATGACCTCGCGTGGGACGTGTTCGAAACGAACGAACCGAGGGCCATCTCCGACTTCGATGCGACGCCCAGCGTGGCGGACCGGGACACACCGGTTCGAAGCGGTATCATCGTTCCGCTCGGCGAACACGGAATCTTCATCACCGCGTCCACGACCCCCCGCGATTTCGACCGCATCGACTTCGACCTGATGCGGGTGCTGGCCACCAACACCGAGACGGCCCTGACACGGGCCGAACGCGAGCGCGACATCGCCCGACAGCGCGACGAATTGACGACGCTGAACCGCATCAACGCCATCGTTCGGGATATCAATCAAGCCCTCGTTGCCGCGCCGTCGCGCGAGGAGATCGAACGGACCGTCTGTGAACGGTTCGCGGATTCGAGCGTCTATCACGGTGCCCTCATCGCAACGCTCTCGTCGACCGAGGAGCGGTTGGTGGTTCAGACGGCCGCCGGTATCGACGACGACTATCTGGACCTGATTACGGAGTTAGGGCCCAAGTCGAAACGCGGGGGTGCCGGGACCGCCCTCCAAACGGGACAGTTCAACGTCGTCGAGGACGTGTCGTCCTTGTCGTCGTTGCCGCAGTCGTTCACATCCGCCGCCAACGAACGCGGGTACGGTTCCATCGCGTGTATCCCCATCAGTTACCGCGGAACCACCTACGGCGTGTTGGTCGTGTACGCGTCCAAACTGACGTCGGTCAGCGAGCGCGAGCGGAGCGTGTTCAGCGAGTTGGGGAAACCATCGGCCACGCCATCAACGCCGTCGAGAGCAAGAAACTCCTCTACTCCGACCGCGTCCTCGAACTCGAATTCTCGATCACGAACACGGGTTCGTTTTTCGTCGTCACGTCCGAGGAACTCGGCTGTTCGTTCGAACTCGATGGCGTCGTCCCTCGACGGGACGACGTCTACCTGTTTTACGTGACGTTGAGCGGGGCTCCCCCGAGAAGGTCATCGAACGCGCGGACGAGTCACCCATGGTCGAACACGTCCGTGTCATCCAAGAGACCGGCGACGAAACTCTGTTGGAGGTGGCGCTTTGCGGAACCGAAACGTCCGCCCAAGCGCTCATCGAACGCGGTGCCTACGTCCAACGTGGTTCGATAGAAGACGGAGAGGGAAGCATCGTCGTCGAAGTCCCGGCGAACACCCGCGTTCGTCCCTTCTTGGACGCCGTCGAGGAGGTGTACGAGGAGACGAGTCTGCTCTCGAAGCAGTCCCGCGACCGGCCGTTTCACTCGACCTCCGAGTTCTACCACGAACTGGGCGAGACGCTCACCGAACGACAGGCCGAAATCCTGCAAGCGGCGTATCTCGCGGGATACTTCGACTACCCCCGCGCGAGTTCGGGGGCGGAGCTAGCTGACACGCTGGATATCTCCTCGCCCACGTTTCACCAACACCTCCAAACGGCCGAGCGAAAACTCCTCTCGCTGCTGTTTTCGGAGCGTCCACGGATAGACTGACCCCGATACCTCAGTACTGAGGCAAAGGACTGGTGCCCCCGGAACGGATTGTAGGTAATGATGAGCGACTCGGAGCAACCAAACGACACACATCTCGAAACGAGTCGACGACACCCGGAGGAGGAGAGTGACAGTTCGTTACCGCCGGGAACCGTGGAGCGAATCCTCTCGGACGCACAGCGGCGTGCTCTCTGCCAGTATCTCGTCGAATCGCCGCTTACGACGGTGGACGAACTCATCGACTTGCTCGTTCAGCACGACGATTCCTGCGGTCGTGAGACGGCGCTGATTCGCCTCCACCACATTCACCTGCCGATGTTGGAAGACTGCGGTATTCTGACGTACGAAGCACGGAGCGAAACCGTCCGGTATTGGGGACACGAGGAACTCGAACGACGACTCGAACTATGCCGCGACTCGGAGACGGACGACGTGAACGACCATCCGAAAAGTCGGACGTGAGCGCCGCCGACGAACGCGAGTAGCGAGAGCGTATTTTCCGACAACCGACAAAGATTGCGGAGACGATTCACTCGTCGTCCGCTCTTCCCTGTACGCCTTCAACCGTTCGACACGTTTGCCGGGGAAAGGAGCGCTGTGAAGGCTCTGTTCACCCCGAAGCTACCATATCAATTCGAATAACGACATACGTGAGAGTAGCGTGGCCTCTTTGGGGTGGATTGAAATGTCAATGGAAGCGGTCGTGTACCAAGGACCGCACGACGTAGACGTAGAAGAGGTAGATGAACCGGAGATAGAGCACCCGAACGATGTCGTCATCGACATCACCACGACGGCCATCTGCGGATCGGACCTCCACATGTACGAGGGGCGAACCGACGCCGACCCCGGTATCGTCTTCGGGCACGAGAACATGGGAATCGTGGACGAGGTGGGCGACGGCGTGACGACGCTCGAAGAGGGTGACCGCGTCGTCCTTCCGTTCAACGTCGCCTGTGGCGTGTGTAAGAACTGTGAAAACGGCTATACCGGCTTCTGTCTGAACGTGAACCCCGGTTTCGCCGGTGGTGCATACGGGTACGTCGCCATGGGGCCGTACAAGGGCGGACAGGCCGAGAGACTTCGCGTGCCGTTCGCGGACTTCAACGCTCTCAAACTTCCGGAAGGGAGGGAACACGAGGATTCGTTCATCCTGCTCGCGGACATCTTCCCGACGGGATGGCACGGGACGGAACTGGCGAACCTTCAACCGGGTGAATCCGTCGCCATCTTCGGTGCCGGACCGGTCGGACTGATGGCCGCCTACAGCGCCAAAATCAAGGGCGCGGCGGAGATTTACGTGGTCGATAGGGTCGACAGCCGACTCGAACTCGCCGAGAAACACTGCGATGCAACGCCCATCAATTTCGAGGAGTCGGACCCGGTGGAGCAGATAAAGAGCATCCACGGCGGTGGTGTGGACAAGGGCGTCGATGCGGTCGGCTATCAAGCCATCGACCCGGAGACGGACGTGAGCGACGACGCCTACGACCCGGCGCGGGAGAACCCGGCCGTGGTCCTCAACCAACTGATTCAGGTCGTCCGGGCGACCGGTCAACTCGGCGTCCCCGGCCTGTACGTGCCCTCGGACCCCGGAGCGCCGGACGAGATGGCCGCACAGGGTCGCCTCGGCATCGACTTCGGGAAGTTCTTCGAGAAGGGGCTGAAGGTCGGCACTGGCCAGTGTAACGTCAAGGAGTACAACCGAGAACTCCGTGACCTGATAATTCAGGGACGCGCCGACCCGAGTTTCGTCGTCTCACACCGCGTGGACCTCGAAGAAGCGCCCGAGATGTACGAGCGCTTCGACAACCGCGAGGAAGGCGTGACGAAAGTGCTGCTCGAACCCTGAGCCGAAGCCACGACCAACTCTTTTTTGTGTCGATACCCGTCGAACGACGACATCGGTCCGACGTGACGAGCGGCTGGTATGCGAAAAAGTAATAAATACCTTTCTGAGTATGAGCACGGGTTAATGCGTGTCCGTCCCCTCCGTTTAAACGGTGGTGAGCACATGGAAATGCGGGGGAGACGGAGCGCGCGACGGGACGAGCGTCAGCGGCAGTTGCGCCAGATAGCTCGACTACAGCGTCAGCTGAACGAACAACGCCGGAAGATAGACGAACTGGAGCGTATCCGGGATACGGTCTTGCGTACCTCGTCGGGGTCGGCCACGTACGAGGGAACCTGCGCGGAGTGCGGTATCGGCGTCATCGTTCGGGAGCACGACACGCTTCGGTGCTCCTCGTGTGGCTTTCGGTGCCACCTCTAACCTACGCCGCGTCCTCGACTTTTTCGGCGTATCGCTCCAGTTCGCCCGCGAGCGTTCGCGCCTCGTCGGGCGACAGCGACACGGTTTCTGCGTGCGCGGGGAGGTTGTCGAGGGAGGTGTTGTCCAGTTCGAGTTGGAGCAACACCTCGTCGGGGTCGTTTCGCGGCGTTTTGACGTTCAGGACGGCCATCGCCTCGTCCGTCCAGCCGTGGCCCTCCGCCACGGCGTCCAGCAGGTCGAACGTGGTGTAGGCCGTCACCGAGAGCACGCGGTCGGCCATCTCAGTCGTCCCCGGAAACGGAGTCCACCGGACTGTTCGGGGCCGGACTCGACTCCATGTCGTCGTCCTCGGCGTACGGATACCACGTCTTCTTCGTGTTGTGCATGTACGGGTCTTCGTAGCTGGTTTCTTCCGGGCTGGCGAGGGTTTCGAGTTCCTCGGCGTGGAGCGCGTTCACGAACTCGCGGAACGTCTGGCCGTCCTCGCGTCGGGCCGCGAAGCCCTCGACGAGGTTCCGAATCGCGCCGGGCACCTCGTCCACGGCGATGCGCTCCTGTATCCACGTCGCAAAGCTCGGGTCCTTTCCGAGGCCGCCGCCGACGCCGATGTCGAACGCCTCGACGGTTTCGCCGTCCTTTCTCGTCTTCATGCCGCGGAGGCTGATGTCCGCGATTTGGGGTTGGGCACAGGACGCGGTACAGCCCGAGAGGTGGATGTGGAAGTTCGCCACGTCCTCCGGAAGCTCGACGTTCTCCTTGAGCCAGCGCGAGAGGCGCACTTGGCGGTTCTTCGTCTCCACGATGGAGAGCGAACAGAACTCCGTCCCGGTGCAGGCGATGGAGCCGCGCTGGAAGGGGTGCGGGTCCGGGCTGTAGCGCTCCAAGACGGGTTCGTCGAGCATGGCGTCGAGGCGCTCTTCCGGCACGTCCATCAGGATGATATTCTGGCGCTGGGTGAGCCGTGCCTCGCCGGAGCCGTACTTCTCGGCGACGTCGGCGAGCTCTATCATCTCTTCCGCGCCGACGCGGCCGACGAGGACGTTCAGGCCGACGTAGTAGTTGCCGTCGGGTTGCTCGTGGACGCCAACGTGGTCCGCGTGGCCGTGGTCGTCCGGGACGCCAGCGTTGTACGAGTACTCCTCGCGGAGGTCCTCGCCCGCCGTCTTGAGGTAGAAGTCCACGTACTCCTCCTGCAGCGTCTCGCGGACCTTCTCCGGCCCCCACTCGTCCACGAGGAACTTGATGCGGGCGCGGCGGCGGTTGTCGCGGTTACCGTAGTCGCGGAACAGCCCCGAGAGACCGCCGAGAATCGGCGTAACTTCGTCGGGTTCGGCGAACACGTCGATGTCGCGGGCGAAGCGCGGTTCGCGGCCCGCCAGTCCGCCGCCGAGGCGGATGTTGAACCCGCGGACGGTTTCGCCGTCGATGTTTTTCTCCGCGGGTTCGATGCCCACGTCGTTGATGTCGCCCTGTCCGCAGCCCTCGCGGCACCCCGTCACCGACACCTTCCACTTCCGCGGCAGGTTGGCGTACTCCGGGTTGCCCTTGAAGTTCTCGTTGAGGTCCTCGACGACGGGAAGCGCGTCCACGAACTCGCGTTTGTCCTTCCCGGCGACCGGACAGCCGACGATGTTCCGCCACGAGTCACCGCAGGCCTGTTTCGTGGAGAGGCCCGCCTCGTCCAAGCGGTCCCAGATCTTCGGCACGTCCTCGATGTTTATCCAGTGCAGTTGGACCGCCTGCCGCGTCGTCACGTCGGCGTAGCCGTTGCCGAACTCGGGGTTCGCGGCCGGACCGGTGGCGAAGTCGCGGGCGATTTCCCCGATGACTCGGAGTTGTCCGGGTTCGAGCACGCCGCTCGGCGGCCCGATGCGCATCATGAAGTAGCTCTCTTGGCCGTCGCGCTGGTGGTACAGCCCCCACCATTTGAACCGCTCGAACCACGCGTCGTGTTCGTCCTCCGGGATGGCCTCCCAGCCCTCCTCGGCGAATCGACGCATGTGGTCACGAATCTCCTCCCCGTACACCTCGTCCTTCCATTGTTCCACGTCGGTCGGCATGGGGGTCCCTACAGACGGTACCCGTAAACAATCGCCCTCCGCGTCAAGGTCCGCCGGGGGTCGGGAATACCGGCAACGTTCGCACCGACCCGCGACGGGGCGAGGGTCGCTCAGTCATGACCGCGCGTCTTCGATGGACGGTGAACTCCTTCGGGGTCTACCGCCCGAAATTCGCCGGTACCGGTTCTGTCGGGGCGGCCGATGCGAAGCCATCCCGTCGTGTCGCGCTCCCCGCAGCCGATACACTGTCCGGCGGCGCGGGCCTCGACCCACTCCCCATCGACGCCGATGTCGGTGAACACCTCCACGAGAAACAGCGCGACGTCGCAGTCACAGACTTCGTGGTCCGCGAGTCGCCAGATGTCGCTGACGCCGACGATTCGCGTGTTGTTCACGTTGACCCACGCACCCTCGTCCAGCGTCCGAACCGCTGTCACCATGCCCACGCTCGGCGGCCTCGAACCCTCAATACACCGGCCGACGCAATCCCCGCCGAATCGCCTGACGCGTCACGAACGGTCCAACGCTCGATACGCCCACCGCCGTCCCCCCGAACGGCGCAAATCGGCGATATATCCCGGTCCGAGATACCCTCGTTTCTTACCGCTAAATGGGAGCACTGGCCGGAATTACGGGTAGAGACGCGATTTAGGGGGCAGGCGATAAAGCGGGTTGTGATGAACATCAGCTATTCAGCCACGCGCCGATTGACGGACCGGTCGGTCGCCGAAACGACGGACGAACGGTTCACCGCACGGGGTGACGGACGGTGAGCGAAAAGCCGGTGGCCGAGCAGACGGTCAACGAACACCGCGACGACGACCACTTGAAGGACGTTCCGGACGGCGCGGGATGCACGGAAATCTGGGAACACCTCTCCGACGACCGGGACGAGGAGAACGACGAACTGGAAGAATGACGGCGGACACGGCGCTCGTCCTCGTCGGGCACGGCTCACATCGGAACTCGGGGTCCGCCAGACCGGTGTACGACCACGCCGACGAGCTTCGCTCTCGGGGAATCTTCGCCGAGGTGCGCGAGGCGTTCTGGAAGGAAGCGCCGTCGCTTCGGAACGTCCTTCGAACGGTCGAGTCGAGCGTCGTGGTCGTCGTTCCCGTGTTCACGAGCGAGGGCTATTTTACCGAACAGGTGCTGCCCCGCGAACTCCGTCTGATCGACGGGTGGGACCTCGACGTAGACAAGACGGTCCGCTACGCCGAGCCGGTCGGAACGCACGAGTCGATGGCCGACGTCATCGTCCGGCGCGCCGAGCGCGTCACCGGCGACCCGTCCGTCGGCTCGGACGTCGGGTTGGCAATCGTCGGCCACGGCACCGAGCGCAACCCCCGGAGCGCGAAGGCAACCCGCGACCACGCGAACGCCATCGACGACCGCGAGCGCTTCGACGAGGTGCGCGCGCTGTTCATGGACCAAGCGCCGTACATCGACGACCTGACGGCCCACTTCGAGAGCGACGAACTCGTCGTCGTCCCGCTGTTCGTCGCCGACGGCTACCACACCCGGGAGGATATCCCCGAGGATATCGGGTTGACCGACGACGCGGCGACGGGGTTCCCGACCCCTGCAGACGTGGACGGCAACCGGGTCTGGTACTCGGGTGCCGTCGGAACGGAACCCCTCGTCGCGGATGTCGTCCTCGAACGGGCGCGAGACCGTCTCGACGCCGAAAGCGATGGAACGCGACCCCGAGACACGGACGGAGCGAGCGGTGACGCCGAAGCCGAGCGGAGCGAGGCCGAGGCGGCCCGCGACGCGTTCGTGACGTGGGTGGACCACAACGCACTCCACCGCGATACGCCGCAAACGTGGGGCCAACTCTCCGTCGCGGTCACGAACACCGACGACGGTCGGCGCTACGAACTGCGGCACGTCGATGACCGCGACGCGGACCGCACCGACCTCGAATCCCACGCCGACCCGACTGAAACGCGCGACGCCGTGCGGTTCTCCGACGACGGCGAGTACCGTCCGCTGGCGACGGCGGCGACGCTCCCGACCGGGTGGGTGCTGTCGGACCTCGACGCCGATGCCCTCCTGCAGGCGATAGAGTTCGTGTACCCGGCCTCGATAGCCAACTGGTACCGCGAGGAGAACGGCGAACTCGACGTGACCCACTTCCGAGAGACCGCGGCACGGCAGACGGGCATCTACGCCGACGTCGCGGACCTCGGACGCGACGAACTGGAGTACGCAGTCGAGGCGTGTTGCGTCGACGGGCAGTGCAGTGCGCGGCGCGAATGGGACGCGGCGGACGACGACGAAATCGCGGTTCCGCGCGGGGACGGCGAGTTCCCCTGCCGGGAGCCGTGTTCGTTGTTCATCGCGAAGGTGCGGGAGTTCCGCGAGATAGAGGCGAGCGAGTCGAACGGGACGGAACTCGACGGCGCGAGCGAAACGGGTGAATCGAACGAATCGACCGACTCCGACGGCTACCGAGCGCGGTATCGGAGCGCGAGACGATGCGGAGGCGAGACGTAAATGTACACTGGAACAGTCTATCTTGTCGGTGCAGGGCCGGGAGACCCGGAACTGCTGACGGTAAAGGCGCGGAAACTGCTGAACGGCGCGGACGTCGTCTGCCACGACAACTTGGCGGACGACCGAATCGTGGATTCCTGTCCGGAGTCGACCGAGCGAATGTACGTCGGCAAACGCCCCGGTCCGGACGGCGAACGGACGACGCAGGAGGAGATAAACCGCCTGCTCGTCCGACTGGCCCGCGAGGGAAGGGACGTAGTTCGACTGAAGGGCGGTGACCCGACGGTCTTCGGCCGCGGCGGCGAGGAAGCGGAACACCTCGCGGCCGCCGGAATCGACTTCGACATCGTGCCCGGCATCACGAGCGCGGTGGCCGCGCCCGGCGTCGCCGGGATTCCGGTCACGCACCGCGACCACGCGTCTTGCGTCACGGTCGTCACGGGGCACGAGGACCCGACGAAGGCCGAAAGCGCCCTCGATTGGGACGCGCTCGCCGCGACGGTCCGGGCGGGCGGAACGCTGGTGATTCTGATGGGCGTCCGTCGACTGCCGGACAACGTGGCCGCGTTGCGTTCCGCTGGCGTCCCGGCGGACACGCCCGCCGCGATGGTCGAGCGGGCGACCCGCGAGGACGAGTTCACCGTGACGGGAACGCTCGACACCATCGTCGAACGCCGCGACGAGGTGGGCATCGAACCCCCCGCCGTCACCGTCGTCGGCGACGTCGTTTCTGTCCGCGACCGCGTGGCGGAGTATCTTGACGGCGCGCCGTCCGTCGGCGTTCCGTCGTTCGCCGACACCGCGGTCTCCGAACGGGGGGTCGAGTGATGGAACGCGATTTCCGGGAA
>NZ_MEIH01000072.1:0-3062 GCF_001723155.1 Haladaptatus sp. W1 | reverse complement strand
CGTCGCGCGAACGTGGCTCACGTTCTTGCGCGCGCTCGAACTGGCAAAGAAGACCGACAGCGGATTCGTCCGTATTCGACGCGACCCGGACGAGGAAGCGCTCGCCGAAGCACTCCAAACCCGCGTGTACGGCGTCTCGACCGTTCTCAACGTCCTTCCCGAGGACGAGTGGCTCGAATCCGAAGCCGTCTTCGAGCGGTTCAGCGACGAGATTCCCACGTGGGAGCGGTACAAGGACCCGACGCGAGTAGAAGACGTGTGGCGCGAACGCGTCGGAAACATGCTGGAGTGGGCGGTGCTGTTGGGCCTCGCGGAGCGGTCGGAGGACGGCTATCGACGGACGTGACGGAGAGCGAGGCAGATGTCGTCCTCATACGGGGTCGTACTCCGGTTCGAACAGATACGGTTTCAGCACGCGGCGTTCCGACAGGTCGAAATCGAGTAACCGACGTTCGAAGTCGGTCATGAGCTTCGAGACCACCGCTTGCTTTTCCTCCGCGTCGTCCCCAGAACGACCGTTTCGAGCCTAGATTCGAACGCCGTCGGCGTCCACGAGAGGGTCGAGAGTTCCGCGCGTCGCCACTTCCGGTAGGGCACGAATCGACCGTCGAGCAGGAAGGGGAGCGCCATGTACCCCTCGACCGCCCGACGGAGGGACAGTTCCGCCGTCAGTGGGTCGTCGCGTCGGAACGCCAATCCGGAATCCAACGGTGCGTTGCCGGTCGCGTGATACCAGTAGCTGAAACACTTTTCCTCGCGCACCGTCGCCGGATAGTCGTCGTATCGGCCGAGCAGGTCGGTCACGACACCGGTCGGGTCGGCGAGCACGTCCGCGTTCGCGTGAACGTACAGCGCGGTGTCGTCGTCCCAATCGGCGAGGTCGGCTTCGATACGGTCGAGGGTCGTCCAGTCGAGTTCGACGAACACGCCGTCGTGTTGGCGCGTTTCTCCGGTGCTATCGCGGGCGGCAACCGCGTCCGGCGTGGCGACGACGCGGAGTTCGACGTCCGAGTGGTCGTCCGCGTGCCCGAGCGCGACCGAACCGTGGAGCAGAACACCGAGAACGTCGTCCGCCGCGACGATTTCGTCGGCGAGTCCGGCCGCCGCGTCACGAAGGTATGTCATGTCGTGGATTGGTCCCGATTTAGTATATAAAATCACGGGACGAACGAGGAGTTCGACATTATACAGTTTAACCGCAGTTATAGAATACAAATACTATTTCGAATAGCGTTATATGTATCCAATACATCCAACTAAACCGTGAGTAAGTGTTCGAATGTCACGAGAAGTCGGGTAGGAGTAGCTATATTTGGAATTCAATTGGGCCAGCTCGGTACGACCGTCCCCGCCGCCGAATCCGCCACGGATGGAGGACGGCCCGGCGAATCCGGGATTCCGTCGGGCGTCCGCCCGAGAGCACCGGCGACGCGTCATGAAGGCCACGTCCATTCCGCTCGGCGCGTTCGTTCACAGAACGCGTCCTCGCGCCGACTGTGCGAACCGGTCGCGGCGTTCGCGTCTCGTCGTGGCGCGCGTGGCGGGTTCAGTATGGTTCACGGCGTCGGCGTCGTGGACGCGCTGTTCTGTGAACGAACGCGCCGAGCGGAATGGACGTGGCCTTCATGACGCGTCGCCGGTGCTCTCGGGCGGACGCCCGACGGAATCCCCGGATTCGCCGGGCCGTCCTCCATCCGTGGCGGATTCGGCGGCGGGGACGGTCGTACCGAGCTGGCCCAATTGAATTCCAAATATAGCTACTCCTACCCGACTTCTCGTGACATTCGAACACTTACTCACGGTTTAGTTGGATGTATTGGATACATATAACGCTATTCGAAATAGTATTTGTATTCTATAACTGCGGTTAAACTGTATAATGTCGAACTCCTCGTTCGTCCCGTGATTTATATACTAAATCGGGACCAATCCACGACATGACATACCTTCGTGACGCGGCGGCCGGACTCGCCGACGAAATCGTCGCGGCGGACGACGTTCTCGGTGTTCTGCTCCACGGTTCGGTCGCGCTCGGGCACGCGGACGACCACTCGGACGTCGAACTCCGCGTCGTCGCCACGCCGGACGCGGTTGCCGCCCGCGATAGCACCGGAGAAACGCGCCAACACGACGGCGTGTTCGTCGAACTCGACTGGACGACCCTCGACCGTATCGAAGCCGACCTCGCCGATTGGGACGACGACACCGCGCTGTACGTTCACGCGAACGCGGACGTGCTCGCCGACCCGACCGGTGTCGTGACCGACCTGCTCGGCCGATACGACGACTATCCGGCGACGGTGCGCGAGGAAAAGTGTTTCAGCTACTGGTATCACGCGACCGGCAACGCACCGTTGGATTCCGGATTGGCGTTCCGACGCGACGACCCACTGACGGCGGAACTGTCCCTCCGTCGGGCGGTCGAGGGGTACATGGCGCTCCCCTTCCTGCTCGACGGTCGATTCGTGCCCTACCGGAAGTGGCGACGCGCGGAACTCTCGACCCTCTCGTGGACGCCGACGGCGTTCGAATCTAGGCTCGAAACGGTCGTTCTGGGGACGACGCGGAGGAAAAGCAAGCGGTGGTCTCGAAGCTCATGACCGACTTCGAACGTCGGTTACTCGATTTCGACCTGTCGGAACGCCGCGTGCTGAAACCGTATCTGTTCGAACCGGAGTACGACCCCGTATGAGGACGACATCTGCCTCGCTCTCCGTCACGTCCGTCGATAGCCGTCCTCCGACCGCTCCGCGAGGCCCAACAGCACCGCCCACTC
The DNA here is from genome assembly GCF_001723155.1 of Haladaptatus sp. W1. NCBI lineage: Archaea > Methanobacteriati > Methanobacteriota > Halobacteria > Halobacteriales > Haladaptataceae > Haladaptatus > Haladaptatus sp. W1. The sequence goes on along the minus strand of NZ_MEIH01000072.1, from coordinate 286 downwards.
CAGCATGTTTCCGACGCGTTCGCGCCACACGTCTTCTACTCGCGTCGGGTCCTTGTACCGCTCCCACGTGGGAATCTCGTCGCTGAACCGCTCGAAGACGGCTTCGGATTCGAGCCACTCGTCCTCGGGAAGGACGTTGAGAACGGTCGAGACGCCGTACACGCGGGTTTGGAGTGCTTCGGCGAGCGCTTCCTCGTCCGGGTCGCGTCGAATACGGACGAATCCGCTGTCGGTCTTCTTTGCCAGTTCGAGCGCGCGCAAGAACGTGAGCCACGTTCGCGCGACG
>NZ_MEIH01000071.1:0-2767 GCF_001723155.1 Haladaptatus sp. W1 | reverse complement strand
CACTGCTGGTTCACGGAAGACCGTCCATTGGCCGCAACCAGTCCAGTTGAAACTCGTCCCAACACGTTGGACAGTCCCCCCGGTCGTCACCGGATATAACAATCACCTGCTGGTGCCGGGATGACAGTCCCACGGGCTGGAACATTACTACCTCTGTTCTGCTTGAACTCGCTGCCTTCTCGCGTTCTACTTCCATTATAGAACCAATCACGCATCTTGAAACACGCCGAAATCACAGAACGCAGACTACTTTTCCACCGATTGTTCGAAGCAGCCGAATTCGATCATTGAAATCAACGACAGTTAACACGCCAAATATGTACCACGTAATGCACAGTGATCAACTCAAGGGTGCCCGGGAAGTCTACTTTCGCTTGGGGGGTAGGCGGCAAGAGGTTACCTCTTTGCCGACTGCAGAGCGTACCTTCAATAATACCTGCTCGTTTGCAAGCCAGCTATGTGTCGGTCGGAAGTATCAAATGTTTCTTTGTGTCATCGGAATAATTATAACTGTTCTTCATGCTAGTACATCACAATGAATTACTCCCGACGTGTGTTCCTCGCCACCGCTTCAACGGTTCTCACGACCTCAATAGCCGGGTGTGCCAGCGGTTTCGGTTTACTCAGCCAAGACAACAGTCCTCAACGAATTCTGAGTCTGCTGGAAACCCGCCTCCGGCTGCTCGGTTACGGATGAGAGCAGTTGATGACAGAGACATCGGTGGACGACATGCCCTATCTCTACGGGAAAATTCAGAGAAGGGCCGACGCGTGATCAAGCGAGCCGTGCAAAACGGGTCGATGATAGTTGACGACCAATCACCGCCAATCTGGGAAGACAGTAGACCATGGGTGTGCGACGGCGGTGTGTATCGACTCTCGTATGAAGTACGAAATGAACGCTCGGCGACTCGCTACTTCTGGCATCTCACTCCTGTGCAACAGGCTAACCAGGATAACATCGTGCAGTTTGATGAGCTTCCGCGTCTCGATCGCGAGAAATTTCGGTTAGTTGGCCTTGGAGACAGCGATGTGGATGAAGATACTCCACTCGATATCGGGAGGACGTTCGTATACGCGAATGCTGATCGAAAAATCGGCACTCGTACCGACTCCTGATCGCTCGGTTATTGAATGGTCGTCTGCTCACGGCGCACGGTTCTCGATTACCGACTCAAACTCCAAAAACGCGACGCTCAAAACGTACCGGTATACGGCGCATCAACTGGCACCGGACCGTCGAAGCGTATGGTCAGCAGCTCCGCACCCGATACACGTTCGAACTTTCGGGGCTCTCTGATGCTGAGCGTAACCTCGTAGAGAAAGCTATCGGGAAATACGGATATAACATTGACCGCGGTGGATCGCCGTCTGATGCGTTCTGGTCCCTGGTCAAAATCTTCCAGCAGCACGAGGCAGTCGCTGATGGAAGGAAGGTGTAACTGGGGACTATCTCACCACATACGATGGGCAACGTCTATTGGGTTGAATTGGTAAATGGGGACGACTTTTGGGGGCGAAAAATCACCACGACGAAGCAGTAGAATAGCGGGGTCTCATCACTCCAAATGAGGCTACTAAACGGAGCTGTATCATTTGCACTCCAATCCGCGCACAGATTCCATTGAGGATCCCGGGGGGTTGTTACTTCCGCTTATGGATTTAGGCGCCAATGGATGAATTTCCCACTCCCGCATTTTCGCCAAAGCGGAAATGGAATCTGATGGGTCGCCGTCCTCGACGAAGTGCGAAGCTTGTATCGAAAGGTTGGTGGCTGTTTCTCCGCTCAAATTCTGGCGTTGGCATAACTCCCGGAAAGGATCATCCACGAGAATTCCTGGGACTGTTCTCTTGAGAGCAGCTAAGTTTCCCGAAAGAGTGATAGATGGATTGTTTTTCTCGTGTCTCTGCTGACCGACCGAAATCGCACCGCTCAAAGAAAATAGAGAGCCAGTAACACAAGTAAAACGAGCGATGTCAGGATATCTGTCCACAGAATTGGCCCAGCGTTTCCGGGACTTCGGTTCTGTGTCTCTCGGATATCCTTCACGTGGACAATGGCAGCCCCGAGCATGAAAACAGAGATCCCGATCGCCGTTGCGATCCAGAATCCACCCCGAAACCAGAGACAGAGAATCCCCAGCACTCCGAAAGCGAGATTACCGAACGCGACTTCTTTTTGGAACGGGCTATCCGCCGGCCAGCCGATGAACGCGGCTATCTCATCAGATCTAAAGTAATGGCCTAAAAAGGCCCAGAGTCCCTGTATGCCGACAACTATCACTAAGAACGCGAGTAAGAACGCTTCCACTGCTGGGGTATCCAAAAGGAGAACCTGAGCAATTCCAGCAAGGATACCCCTGCAGGAAACAATAGTGGGCTATAATCGCCGACTGTTCGGTCGGTGCGCGGTTGACCGGCAACTGATGCTTCGGTTTCGTGTGTGGATGATCGTCCCCCGTGAGCCATGTTATTCCCCTCCCTCTGGACTCCGCGGCCAGATTGACTAGAAACTGCGCTTCGGGATCTAATAAGTGTATCAGAACGCGATTGTTCGGATTAGAATCAATCTCTACAGGATAAGAACGATTAATTACACCCATAATAGAGTTCAATCCGACTCAACAAGCGATACTATCTGCGAGCTATTATTTGACATGAACAGCCGATGAGGGAAGCCAGATTCGGAGGCGATCGTTCCGTCGCACGACCGTTTAGAGGGAAAATCAGTGTGCAATTTCACGGAGGTCGGTAGAATTGCATAGTG
>NZ_MEIH01000070.1:0-8572 GCF_001723155.1 Haladaptatus sp. W1 | reverse complement strand
GAGTTCGTTGTCGAAGTAGTACGGCGCGAGTTGCGTCATCACCTTCTGATACACCGTGTCCTCGACCTTCCTGATGGCCTTCCGCCCCGCCGAGTCGGCGGCCCGAGCGACGTAGTTCACCGAGTCCTGCCACCTGTCTACGGCACCTTCCGTGTCATCTTCTTCCAGTTTTTCGTACGATTCGGTCAGTTTTTCTCCCGCTGTTCGGAGGTCGTCGTCGGGGGACTCGCCCGCTTGCTCGCCTTTCCCTTCGCTGACGTGGGCCTGTTCCGCGGTCTTCTCGGCCACGTCTTCGCCGAGCCGTTCGTGCGATTTCGGCCGCCACTCGTCCCACTCCTCGAACGCGCTACCCGACACGTTCGCCTCACGGAGCGCTTGCGTGATGCGCTCTCCGTGCTCGACGATATCTCCCCAGCTACCTCGAAGTTTGAAGCCAGAGATGCTCTCTTCCATTCGATTACTCGCTCGTAAGTTCCACAGGGTTTTATCTTTTACCGCTAATGTCCGTGACAGCGGCTCTCATGCGCCTTTTCTCGGGGGTTACCGTTTCGAGCGTAAAATTATTCGTCTCCGATGTTTCCGTACGTTACCCGTTCCGCGAACGCGTTCAGTCGGTCTTTCGCGCGCCCGAGCAGTTCGACGTGTCCGCTCACCGACCGCATCTCGTCCTCGGACACCTCGATTCGGTCGTCGCCGTAGATGTCGCGCGTCTCACCGTCACTGGTCGCGTCGACGACGGTCGAAAGACCGCACCGACCACACGCCTCCGTCCGTTTGCCACCCATGTTACGGCGTACGGACGCATCCATGTTATGTGTTACCCCGAAATACTAGCCTCCCGCTCTCACCGTTTCTCCTTTCGAAGGACGGCTTTGTAGAATCCCTCTCTCGGCTGTATCTCGGCGACTCGCCATGGCATTCCGACGGTTACGTCCCGCAGTCGCTCGGGCGAAAAGAGGACGAAGTGGAGGGTTCGTCCGACCTCCCGTTCGCCGTCCCGGTCGTACTCGAAGTGAAACGTTCGGTGGGCGATTCCGCGGCGCGGGTCTGACCTGTAGCCCAGCAGGTCGTCCGGAGCGAGGTCCGTCGGGTCGTAGTTGTCCACGACGGCGACGCCCTCCTCGTCCGTGATTCGAGCGAGTTCCGAGAGGAGTCGATGTACCCCGGCGAGGGAGTGTGCGAGTCCGAGTTGGGTCCCGCTCAGGAGGGCGGAACGGAACCTGTCCGGTCGGAAGTCCATCTCGAACATGTCCATCACGCGAACGTCCTCGACGCCACGGTTACGGGTGGCTTCGACTGCGCCCGGACTCACGTCGATGGCGACGACTTCGCCTCGTTCTTGGAGAAATTCGGCGTGCTGTCCCGAGCCACAGCCGATATCGACGATGGGTGGTTCGAGCGACGCGAGGAGGGTTCGCCACTCGTCACGCCAGTCCTCCCGTGGGGTGAAGTAGTGCCCTTCGATATTCCCGTCCCGCGTCTCCGCGCCGTCCCGGTACACACAGTCACCGCGCAGTCCGCCGCGCTGGTAGTCGAGTATCGCTCGACCGAGTGGGTCTGCCTCCATCACACTCTGTCACAGTGTATCAAATGTGATAAAATGATAACGAGGCTCGGTACCGACTCCCGTGCCAACAACGGATATTTATCGCTCGCTCACAACCGAATCAGTATGGATAGCGGTATCGAGTCTCACGACTCGGAACGACAATCGAACCCCGTCCCGGACTGGGACGACGAGTACATAGACCGGGTGAGCGACCGACTCTTCGTCAACTACGACCTCGAAAAGGAGTACGCCACTCACGGCGAATCGTTCACGCTCTACGGACGGCTGTTGATAGAGACACAGAAGCAGTTCCTCCACCGCTCCATCAACTACGCCAACCACAGCGCCGAAGAGCACCTGTTCGTCCGGCGTTCGGATTCGGTCCGCGTCACTGACCTCGAAGCGCTCGTCGACCTCGGCCACGAACTCGCCGACGACTGGATAGAGGCCGACGAGGAACACTTCGGAACGACGTTCACCTTCGTCGTCATCGCCCCCGACGTGCCGACCGAAGTGGACGAGTTCGTCTCCGATTTCAGCGACCGAACGCTCCTCAAATACGGACTGCACGGTCAGTACGAAGTCAACCTCGCCGTCGTCTCCCCGGAGAACGAAACGCTCGCCGCCAGCGAGAACGCCGACGTCGGAAAAGCGTTCGCTCTCTGGCAACCGTTGGTGTCCGAAAAATCGGGATTGCTACACCGTGTCGTGCGGCGACTCAAACCTTAGTCGTCCGATTCACCGCCGTCCGTCACCGGTGTGCCACCCGGTTCGCTCCGCGCCGACGTGATATTTTCATAGCCGATGCGGACCAACGAGAGCGCGAGTCCGACGAGGACGAGCGCGATTATCGTTTGTACCCCCGCGGACAGTGCGCTTCCGAGCGCCATGTCTCCACCATTGACGAACTTCTGCCAGACGTTCTGGTAGAGTGCGAGGTACAGCAGTCCGAGGATGGTGACGAACGTCATCGCCGCCATCGGAACGCCCGTGCTGATGAGCTGTTTGCTCTTGTCCCAGTTGGCGAGCCAGACCGTCGCGGTCAGTAGCGCCAACGCCGCGAGCAGTTGGTTCGCGCCGCCGAACAGGGGCCAGAGGTCCGACCACGTGCCGGAGGCGACGAGCGCGTACGCAATTAGACACTGTATACCCGCGTTGAAATACCGGTTCGACGCGACGCTCTGCACTTGCGTTTCGGGCGTCCCGACGATTTCTTCGAACATGTAGCGACCGAGGCGAAGCGCCGTGTCGGTCGAGGTGAGCAGGAAACTCACCATGACGAGCGCCATGAACGGCCCGCCGAAGTCGGCCGGAATGCCGAAACTCGTGAGCATGATGCCGCCACCCTGTGCGAAGTTGGGAAGCGCCTGGCCGACACCGCCGCCAGCCTTGGTGAAGCCGACCAGTGCGACGGTCGAGAGTGCGAGCGTTGCGAGAAGGCCCTCACCGAGCATGCCACCGTAGCCGATGACTCGTGCGTCCGATTCCCGGTTGAGCTGTTTCGAAGTCGTCCCGGACGAGACGAGCGAGTGGAAGCCGCTGATGGTTCCGCACGCGATAGTGATGAACAACAGCGGGAAGAGGGGTTGGTCGGTGACGCCCATGAATCCGTTGTAGCCGGAAATGTTCACGGTGAGCGGTTCCGTCGGCGTGATCGCGCCGATACCGAGCCAGCCACCGACGGTTCCGACGATGACCGCCAACAGCGCGCCGCCGACGCCCGCGTACAGCAGGAACGACGATAGGTAGTCACGCGGTTGCAGGAGCGTCCACACCGGCAGGACGCTGGCGATGAACGCGTAGACCAAAATGATGGGAACCCACGTTTCCGCCGCGAGTTCGATCGGGTACGCCTGCCCGACGAAGACGCTGGCGAACACGCCGATGACGAAGACGACGGTTCCCGGCCCGAAGGGTAGGTTGAGTTGGTACAGGTACACCCCGAACACGACGGCCAGCGCGATGTACAGGATGCTCGCCGTCGCGGCGCTCGGGTACGCCTCGAACACGACGCCGACGACGAACGCGAATACGCCGACGACGAGGATGATGGTCAGGAACGCGAACCACAGCAACATGTTCTTGCCGCGCTCGCCGACGTACTCCCCGATGATGTACCCGATGGACTTCCCTTCGTGGCGGAGACTGCTCGACAACGCGATGAAGTCGTGGGTCGCGCCGAGGAGCGGATTCCCGATGGCGATCCACAACAACGCCGGAATCCAACCCCAAATCACGCCCGCCGTTATCGGCCCGACGATTGGTGCGCCTCCTGCAATACTGGAATAGTGATGCCCTAACAACACGGGCTTCTTCGCGGGCACGTATTCCTGCCCGTCTTCGTATTTGTGCGCCGGTGTCTCCCGGCTGTCATCCAATTCTACGAACTGTGCGAGATATCGTGAATAGGTTAGATACCCTATGCTGAAAAGTACCAGTACGCCGAGTACTAGCCATATGATTGCAGTCGCCATGGTATTGTGCCTCATAACAAATGGATTGATGATGCACAATAAGTGTTCCTTTACTCTCGGCGGTGTGGTACGCCTCTAATCGTCGTTTTCGGAACGATGTATCGTTGTTTTTGACAGGTGAGATTTCGATTATTCGGCCGCCGCCGCTTCGACCTCGACGTTCAATTCGTCCGCGACCTCTTCCAACAGCGTTCCTTTCACTTCCGACACCCGCGATTCGATAACCGCGACCACCGGTTCGTCGAACGACTCGCGGATGTGTTCGATTCGTTCACGTTCGGTCCGACAGCGGTCGCGGAGATACGTCGCGCCCCGTCCCGTCTCGTCCTCGTCCGGTTCCGGCGTCACCTTGTTGATGACGAGTCCCGACACGGGCAACCCGGATTCCGTCAGTTCTTCGACCGCCCTGCCGGTCTCTCGAATCGACAGTTCGTCGGGGTTGAGGACGAGGAAGAACGCCGCGTCGTTTCGCAACACCTCGCCCGCGAACTCGAAGTTCTCCTTTCGCTCCTGCAGGCGGGCGATGATGGGGTCGCCCTCCGCCACTCGGCGGGGTTCCCGGTCGCCGATGGCGGCCTTCTCGAACAGGTCGATGCTCCGCCGTCGTTTGTGAAGCAGACGGTCTATCCACCCTTCGAGGAATTCGGGAAGCGAGAGGAGGCGGAGCGTTCCGCCGGTCGGCGAGGTGTCGAAGACCACGCGGTCGTAGTCGTCCGAGTTCCGCATCACGTCGATGAATCGGTCGAACAGCGCCGACTCGTGGGCACCCGGTGTCTGGTGGGCCATCTCGACCTGTCGGTCGATGGCGTTCACCAACCCCGCGCTCACGTGGTCGCCCAGCGAGCGTTTTATCTCCATCAGGTGGTTTTCGACTTCCGTCTCGGGGTCGATTTCCATCGCCCAGAGGTTCTCGATGCCGTCCACGGACCGCGGGTCGTCGTCGAACTGCTGGTCGAACACGTCCGACGTGCTGTGTGCCGGGTCGGTCGAAACGACGAGCGTCTTTAGCCCCGAACGGGCGCATTTCAGGCTGTACGCGCTGGAAACCGTAGTTTTTCCCACACCGCCTTTGCCGCCGAAAAACACGAACTTTCGCATGTTAGAAGTGATACTGTTGGCCTTTGCGTTCGACGAGCGATTCGCGGTCCCACATCCGACGCTCCCACGCCTCGAACTCGTCGGTCAAGTAGGGGAGCAGTTCGGCGGTGTAGTACGAAACGGGACTCGGTACCCCGAAGACGTCGGGGAAGCACGCGAGCATGAATTCGTCCTCCAAATCCTCGGCCTCCTTCTCTATCAGTTCGTACGCGGGATGCGAAATCATCCCGTGATAGAGCCCCCGAAGCCACTCCTCGACGGAGCGACGGAACGTCTCGATTTGGTCCGCGAGAGACATACCCACACAGTGACGTCCTCGCTATTTAAGCGGGGCGGTCAACCCGCGGTTCGATTGTGGCCACTTAACACGCTGGAATGCCTGTGCCACGATAACGAATGAATCAGGGGTCCATTCCGGTCACAATTCTGAGCGGTAACCTCGGTGCGGGCAAGACGACGACGCTCAACCACCTCCTCCGCGAGAGCGACGACAGGGACATCGCCGTGCTCGTCAACGACATGGGCGAGATAAACATCGACGCCGAACTCCTCCAGGGCGGGACGGAACTCGTCGCGGACGAGGGCGTCGCGGAGCTCTCGAACGGGTGTATCTGCTGTGAACTGCAGGACGACCTCCGAACCGAAGTCACCCGCCTCGCGCGTGAGTGGGAGTTCGACACGCTCGTCGTGGAGTCCTCGGGCATCAGCGAACCCGCTCCCATCGCCCGACTGTTTACGACCGAATCCCGCGTCGCGGCGCGCTACGACGTCGATACGACCGTCACCGTCGTCAGCGCGCGGCAGTTCGACGAGTTCTTCGCCGACGGCGCGCCGGTCGAGCGCACAGAAACCGAGGACGGCGACACGCGCCCCCTCTCGGACCTCGTTATCGAACAGATAGAGTTCTGTGACGTGCTGTTGCTCAACAAATGCGACCTCGTGGACGCGGACCGTCTGGACGAAATCGAGGCCACCTTACGCGCACTGCAACCGCGCGCGGAACTGATTCGAACCGAACACGGCCGGGTGTCCCCCGACCGCATCCTCGACCGCGGACTGTTCGACCTCGGCGACGTGACCGACTCCGCCGGATGGAAACGGGCGATGGACCACGCCGACCACGACGAAGCGCACGGTCACGACGAACACGACGAACACGAGACTCACGCCCACGACGCTCACGACCATTCCAACCACCGTCATCCGCAGGAGGCCTACGGTATCTCGTCGGTCTCGTACCGAAGCCCCCGACCGCTTCACCCCGCTCGGTTTCACGACTTCTTCGAGTCGCTCCCGAACGGCATCGTCCGCGCCAAGGGAACGTTCTGGGTCGCCGGACGGGACGATGTGAAACTGGAGTACGGACAGGCCGGGGGCCGCCGCCCGCGTGGAAGTCGCGGGGCCGTGGATCGCCAGCCTTCCCGAAATCGACCAGGACCTCTACCGGAGCAACCGCTCTGCGACCTACTGGGACGAGGAGTGGGGCGACCGCCGGACCCAACTCGTCTTCAATCGGAAGCGACGTGGATGAGGCGGCCATCACCGCCGCACTCGACGACTGCGTGCTGACCGACGCGGAGATGGACGAGGACTGGGACACGTTCGACAACCCGTTCCCCGAGGACGAGGGCGAACTGTTGATAGTCGGCGAATAGTCGCGTTTCGGTGCCCCAGCGAGGCCTGTCACCGCGTCCCGCGGCTTCGCTCGTATCGTTAGCTTATAGCCCCTTCCCGCGCACGAATCGCATATGACTATCGAAAAACGAGGTGACGCCCACCTCATCACGCACGCGATGGCGAAGGACACCCTCTCGAAGATTCGGGACGAGGAGACCGAACAAGTCGGTTTCCGCAAGGGACTCGTAAAACTCGGCCGCATCTGTGGTTACGAAATCATCGACGGCGCGAGCACGTTGATGATAACCACGTCGTCCAACCCTTTGACGCGCTCGCCCGTCGTCTCGGTCAGCGGCGTATCGATGGAGACGTACTCGGTGTCCATCGCGCCGTCGATGATTTCGTAACCACAGATGCGGCGAGTTTTACGAGTCCCTTGCGGAAACCGACTTGTTCGGTCTCCTCGTCCCGAATCTTCGAGAGGGTGTCCTTCGCCATCGCGTGCGTGATGAGGTGGGCGTCACCTCGTTTTTCGATAGTCATATGCGATTCGTGCGCGGGAAGGGGCTATAAGCTAACGATACGAGCGAAGCCGCGGGACGCGGTGACAGGCCTCGCTGGGGCACCGAAACGCGACTATTCGCCGACTATCAACAGTTCGCCCTCGTCCTCGGGGAACGGGTTGTCGAACGTGTCCCAGTCCTCGTCCATCTCCGCGTCGGTCAGCACGCAGTCGTCGAGTGCGGCGGTGATGGCCGCCTCATCCACGTCGCTTCCGATGAAGACGAGTTGGGTCCGGCGGTCGCCCCACTCCTCGTCCCAGTAGGTCGCAGAGCGGTTGCTCCGGTAGAGGTCCTGGTCGATTTCGGAAGGCTGGCGATCCACGGCCCGCGACTTCCACGCGGGCGGCGGCCCCGGCCTGTCCGTACTCCAGTTTCACATCGTCCCGTCCGGCGACCCAGAACGTTCCCTTGGCGCGGACGATGCCGTTCGGGAGCGACTCGAAGAAGTCGTGAAACCGAGCGGGGTGAAGCGGTCGGGGGCTTCGGTACGAGACCGACGAGATACCGTAGGCCTCCTGCGGATGACGGTGGTTGGAATGGTCGTGAGCGTCGTGGGCGTGAGTCTCGTGTTCGTCGTGTTCGTCGTGACCGTGCGCTTCGTCGTGGTCGGCGTGGTCCATCGCCCGTTTCCATCCGGCGGAGTCGGTCACGTCGCGAGGTCGAACAGTCCGCGGTCGAGGATGCGGTCGGGGGACACCCGGCCGTGTTCGGTTCGAATCAGTTCCGCGCGCGGTTGCAGTGCGCGTAAGGTGGCCTCGATTTCGTCCAGACGGTCCGCGTCCACGAGGTCGCATTTGTTGAGCAACAGCACGTCACAGAACTCTATCTGTTCGATAACGAGGTCCGAGAGGGGGCGCGTGTCGCCGTCCTCGGTTTCTGTGCGCTCGACCGGCGCGCCGTCGGCGAAGAACTCGTCGAACTGCCGCGCGCTGACGACGGTGACGGTCGTATCGACGTCGTAGCGCGCCGCGACGCGGGATTCGGTCGTAAACAGTCGGGCGATGGGAGCGGGTTCGCTGATGCCCGAGGACTCCACGACGAGCGTGTCGAACTCCCACTCACGCGCGAGGCGGGTGACTTCGGTTCGGAGGTCGTCCTGCAGTTCACAGCAGATACACCCGTTCGAGAGCTCCGCGACGCCCTCGTCCGCGACGAGTTCCGTCCCGCCCTGGAGGAGTTCGGCGTCGATGTTTATCTCGCCCATGTCGTTGACGAGCACGGCGATGTCCCTGTCGTCGCTCTCGCGGAGGAGGTGGTTGAGCGTCGTCGTC